>JAESQQ010000782.1 GCA_016765095.1 Planctomycetota bacterium
GGGAGGGGGTAAACCCCTCCCCTACGAAAGCGATGGGGTTTGCCGCAACTTGTGATGGGCAGCACTAGCCGCCGACGTACTTGGCGTAGAGCCCACGGGCCACGCCTGGGTCCTGAGTCCCCTTGACCAGCGCCCGCCCGTCGCAAAAGACCGTCAGGCGGAGGTCGGGGCTGTCGTTGGCCACGAATCGGAGCAGGAAGGCGTTGCTGACCTCCAGCGTCCCGTGCCCCGCGAGGGTCTCGGCGAGCCGGACCAGGTCGAGGGCCTCCTCGGCCGGGCTGCGGAGCGCGATCGCGTCTTGGCCGCAGAGCTCGGCGCTGGCCTCGCGCGGGGCCGCCAGAAAGTCGTAGCGACCTGCACACGTCGGGCAGTCCGGATCCTTGGGCAGCTTGAGGAGGCGCGATTCGCGCCTCCAGACGTCGATCATGAACAGGCCCAGGCTGGCCTTCTCCGGGCCGCTGAGGAGGAGCTTGAGGCCTTCGCTCGCGGCCAAGCCAGCGCACACCAAGACCGCTGGCCCGAGGACGCCCGCGCTCTGACAGGTCTCCGTCGTTCCTGGCGGGGGAGGCTCGGGGAGGTAGCAGCGAAAGCAAGGTCCTCCGGGGACGATTGGGAAGCCGTGAACCTCGGTCCCGACCACTCCGGCGTAGACCCAAGGCTTGCCAAGCGAGGCGCAGGCGTCGTTGATAACGAACCGGGTCCGGAAGTTGTCGGTTCCGTCCAGGACGAGGTCCGCGTCTCCGAGCAGCGCCCGGACGTTGCCCGCGTGGAGATCCGCGACTCGAGCCTCCAGGGTCACGCTGCTGTTGACCCGGCTCAGGCGGCGCCGAGCGAGCTCGGCCTTGGGCAGGCCAGAGGCCAAGTCGTCTTCGTCGTAGAGGACTTGGCGCTGGAGATTGCTTGCTTCGAGCACGTCGCGGTCGATCAGGCGCAGTCGCCCGACGCCGGCTCGAGTCAGCGTCTCGGCGATCGCGCTCCCTGTGGCGCCGACCCCAACGACGGCCACGGTGGCGTTCGCGAGTCGTTCTTGCCCCTCGGACCCGCCCCACACGGGGAGCTTGAGCTGACAGGCGTATCGTTCGAAGCTCACGCGGAGGCGGTCACTTGCCGACTTGAAAGCGCAGCCGGGCAGCGGCGCTCGCCTCGCCGAACCCGTCGCGCACCAAGAGCCGGACGGAGTAGCTTCCTGCGGGGAATCCCTTGGGGACGCTCAGGTAGAGCGAGACGAACTGGCTGAGCGGCCGCGCCGGCGGGACCCCAACGTGATCGACGACTTTCTCGCGGGTCAGGATCACCTTCCCGCGCGCGTCCTCCAGGATCAGATCGACGGACAGCCAGACTTTGCCCTCCGCGTTGGGCGAGAGGCCGCGCGGCTTGAAGTTGACCCACACGCGCTCGCCCGCCTTGTAGGGCTCGGCGCTGGCCGCCCCGTTCCGCTTGCGCGAGAGCCGGGCCCGCTCGAGGTGAAACCCGAGTACGCCGCGAGCGTAGGCCCGGACTTCCATGAGCTCGGTCAACTCGGCGTGACCGTGATTCGTGGTGAGGGTCAACCGGAGCCAGCGCGCGTGAGCCGTCGGAGGCAGTTCGACCGCCTGGCCGTTCTTCCCGCGCAGGAGTTGCCCCTTCGTCAACGAGGTGAAGCCGTCCTTGGGTCCGCTCAGCGACCCCTCGACGACGTATGCCTTGGCGCCGACGCCTGCGTACTCGCCAGTGTCTGCGCAGGCTGCGTCCAGCTCGAGCCGCGCTAGGCGCTGGGGGGTCCCCAGGTCGAATACGAACCGGTGCGGGGCTTTGCGCGCGGGAGAGGAGCACCAACCGCTCGTCGGAGAGCCGTCGACGAGGTTCTGAGCGCCCCACTGATCGGGGTCGTATTCGCTGTCGAAGCTGACCAAACGGAGGGCGACTCGCTTGAGGACTCGCCCCCTCGGGACGGGCTTCTTCTTGATTGGCTCCTTTGTTGGCTTCGTCGTGGGGTCTGTCGGGGCCTCGGGGCTTGGCTCGATTGGAGTCCCTGGCGCCGGGTCCTCGGGTGCTGGCTTCTTGGGTGCTGGCTTCTTGGGTGCTGGCTTCTTGGGTGCTGGCTCCTTGGGTGCTGGCTCCTTGGGCGCTGGCTCCTCGGGCGCTGGCTCCTCGGGCGCCGGCTCCTGACTTGGTTCGGAGAACAGGGCGCTGCCCACGAAGGCTTCGAACCTAGGCGCGAGTCGCTTGAAGTCTACTGGCGAGGTCCTCGCGAGGAAGAAGTAGAAAGCCTGTCGCCCGCGCAAGCCGGCGTAGCAACGCTGGAGGAGCTTCTTGCCTCCCTCGAGTTCGAGCTCGATTTCGATTCGAAGGAATCGCCCGCTCTTGAGGTCCACGACCGTGCCGTCTTGCTCGAAGGTCTTGCGGGTCTGCTTGAAGAGCTCCTCTTCGGTCAGCGCCGCGCCCATTTTCATGGCGTTGACGACGAACGCCGGCCCGCCGGGCTTCTCTTCGAGGTGAATCGCCGTGGTCGGGTTCGGCTTGTCCTTGCTCTTTGCGAACCCCTTGGGAAGCACCACGTCGACCCCGAGTCGGCTCTTGAGCCTGGGCGCCTCCTGGGCGAGGGCCAAGCCCCCAGGGATCAGGAGGACGAGGGTCAATAGAAGTGAGCGAGTCACGGTGCGCTCCTCTGCGAGGCCGGTGCGTGCGGACGGCCGGCCCCAGTATAGGGAGGGAGGGGAATCGCGGTGTCCACTTAGGGGGAGACGACAGGGGTGATGGGCGACGCGTTGGCCGACAGGGTCGACTCGCGAACCGGCTCGCCGGCTCGCCCGGCTCGCAAGGGCTCTGTAACGCCGAGACCTCGCTTCACCAAAAGCAAGCAACAACCGATCTCAGGGAGGTGCGCCGTGCGCGTGATCCGACAATTCGCATTGGCTTCGCTCGTGGGCCTGAGCCTCTCCACAGGCTGCACCTCGGGTGCGCCTCTGACGGAGGTGATCCCCCCAGAGTTTCGTGCGTGGGCTGCCGCTCGAGGTGACGGCGGGGCTTGGCTGGGAAAACGCAGCGGGCTCCTGAGGCCCGTCGACCTGGACAGGGCTCTGATCCGGCTCGCGGGCTGGGGTTGTTGGGCTCATGAGGTTCGCGAGGTGGACGCCGAGACCCTCGAGTTCGTGATTCGCGTCGGGATCCAGGGCGGGAGCACGCCCAGCGACGCGCTCGGGGCCAAGGCCGTCCACTACGTCGTGCTGGAACTTCCCGCCAAAGCGCGTCCGTACCTCGAGCAGGATCGGTCCAAGGCCTTTCGTGGCGCCAAGGAGGTAGCGCGGGGGGTTATTGCGCCGCCGAAGGGGTCGATCTTCAGGACCCGGATCAAGGTCCCCTGGAGCCAGCAGCGCCAGAAGACCAGCCTCTGGGTCAGCGCTCTGATCGAAGCGGAGCCGGGGATTCTGTTTTGCCTCGCCCGATCTCGGTCCGCTAGCTCAACAGCCCTTCCAGGACAGGACAGGAGTTCAATCCTTCGACACGTAGCGCAGGCGGTAGTAAGTCTCTAGCAGGAGCGCCCCCATGGCCGTCGCGTAGACGCGGCCGCGGTCGGTGGTGGGGCTCCAGCTACCAAGCTCGCAGCCCTTCTTGGTGCAGGCGCCGAGGAGCGACTTCTTGAGCACCTCGTTGTAGCCCCGCCAGCTCTTGCCGCCTTGGCGCAGGAGAGCCTGGCTCCCGAAGAACGCGCTCTCGTTGAGGATCAAGGCGCCCTTCTTGTCTGGCGTGGGCGGATTCTTGACGACCTGCGCCAAGCCGCCTGCGACCAGCGGGTGGCGAACGGCCTGGCCGGAGAAGAGTCGGCACCAAACGGCGATCGAGGTTGGGCCGAGCCCGCCGCCGCTCCGGACCATCGTGTAATCCTCGACCGAGAGTCCCTCGCCGACCTTCGTGGCGGGGGCGATCGACGAGAACGTGAAGCCGGGCTTGCGAGAGCCCTCGACGCGGCCGACGGTCATCGTGTCGAGGAAGTGACGGACTCGGACCAAGACGCTGACCGGCACCTGGAGGCCCGCGTCGTGAGCGGTCGTGAGCGCCATGAAGAGCCAGCCCGTGGCGAGGGTGTGGCTCTCCTCGCGAACCCAGCCCCAGCCTCCCGTCTCGTGCTGGTGACGCGCGACGTAGTTCACCGCCCGCTGAGCGACCTGGCGGAAGTGACAGTCACGCGTCAGGAGGTAGGCCTCGCACACCGCGGCCGTCGCCACGGCCTGGCTGAACCAGGACGAGTTGAGGTGGTCGCCCTTGAAGTAGCCGTCCGCTCGCTGACTCCGCTTGAGGAACTCCAGCGCCTTGAGGACCGTCCGCTTGTAGGCCCCGCGGGTGTGAGTGTGGTCCGAGCCCAGGAAGGCCAGCAGGGCCAGCCCCGTGACTTGCACGTCCCAGCGTCGCTTGCGGACCTTGGTGACGCGCTCCCAGCCTTCTTTGCCCTGGCAGCGGAGCGCCCACTGATCAGTGTCCCAGCGGCCGTCCTCGTTTTGGTGATCGGCCAGCCACTTGAGCGCCGCGCGCACCGCGGACTCGGTCTGCTTACTCCCGCCGTTCTTGCGCAGGGCTCGGGTCTTGGCCTTGCCGGAGCGCTCGGCGAAGGCGGCGGGCGGGGCCAGGGTCCCGCTGGCGGACTTCGCACAAGGGTTGCGCACGAGGCCCAGCGTGGGCCCGACGGTGGCCCCCTGCGCGTCCCACCAGTTCTTCCAGTCTTCGGCCACGTAGCCCAGGTCCTCGCCCGTGATTCGACCGAGGGCCTCGACCAGGATCACGGCGTCGCGAGGCTTGGCCTCGGTCAGGAGTGCGATCAAGGGCGAGACTGCGTCCTTGTGGGGGTGGTAGCCAACGGCTTGAGCCGCGGCCATTCGAACCGTGGCCTTGGAGTCGCTTAGCGCCGCGACCAGAGGTGCTGAGGGCACCCCCCGCTTCAGCCCGCGCAGGGATCGGATCCACGCCACGCGCTCAGCAACCGACATCTTGGCGGGCGGCAACGCGAGGAGGTGCTCCACGCTCGCGGCCTCGCGGGTCTCGCCCAAGACCTCAGCGGTGACCCGTCGAATCACGAGCGCGCGGTCCTTGAGGAGCGGGACCAGGATCTTGGTCCCGTCGAGCGAGGTGGGCTCGGGGAAGTTGCGGACCGCGAGGGCGCGTCGGTAGTCGTCCTCCTGCTTGAGCGCGCGCTTGAGTTGCTTGCGGGCCGTGGCCAGCCGGAGGGCCGGATCCGGTGAGGCGGCGGCGGGCGAGTAGAAGAAGCGCGCCATGAGCGCCGAGAACGCCTTGCTCTTGCGGAGTGGATCGAGGAGCCGCTCACCGCGCAGCGCGCTGAGATCCTTGAACCCGAGGCGGAGCGCCATTCCGAGGGCGCCCAGTCCCTGCTTTCTCCTCTTGTTGCTGACGAAGGCGCAAGCCAGGTCGAAGTAGGTCCGCGAGACCTCGGGATCGAGGTTCATGGACTTGCGCAGCGCGCCGAGGGACTCCTCGGCCTTCCCCAAGCCAAGCAGGGCCCTCCCATGCAGCCGGTGGAGAGCAGCGTCCTTGGGAGTCTTGCCGAGCGCGGTCGCGGCGAGAGCGCGCGCGCCCTCGAAGTCCTTCTTGGCGATCAGCGAAGCCGTGCGTTGAGCGGGGGTCGGGCCCTTGGTCGGCTTGGGCTTGATCGGCTTGGGCTTGATCGGCTTGGGCTTAATCGGCTTGGGAGTCGCGCTTGGCTTGGGAGTCGCGCTCGGCTTGACCGGAGCGGGCTTGGGCTTGGGCGTGGGCGTGGGCTTAGGCACGAGGGCGACGGGCTCGGGGGTGGCGGTGGGCCGAGGGTCTCGGGTCGGTCTCGGGTCCTTCGCAGCGAGGGGGGCGGCCCTCGGCGCGGGGACCAGTCGGAGGAGCGCCTGAGGGTCTAAGCGGAGAGCGGCTCGGGCTGCGGCCCCGCGTAGCTCGGGCGGTCCAGACTTGGCCAGCTCGACGACCGCGTCCAAGAGCGAGGGGTCCGTGTCCGCTTGGACCCGTTCGAGTGCGTAGCGCGCGACCTTGAAGTCTCCTTCGAGCCCGCTTGCGATTACGTCGGTTGGCGACTTACCCTGGATCAGGTGCGCTGAGTGGCGTGCGATCAGGCTCGTGAGTGGGTCGTCGCTCTTGCACAACTCGGCAACCGCATCGAGGGCCTCCTCGTCTTTGAGGAGCGCTAGGAGACTCGCGGCGCGCGGGCGGACCGGCACGGGGCCCTTGGCGACTAGCTCGCGGAGCAACTCGCGCTCGTCTCGGCCGCGGAGCGCGACGACCTGCGCGAGCAGCGCCGGTGGGTCGAGGTCCACCAGGTCGCCGGTGGCCAGGAGGGAGACCACCGCGTCGCGCGGGACCTCGGCTGGAGAGGCCGCGGTCCCTGTGGGCCCAGCAAAGCCGCTCTCTCCGCCGAGGCCATACCAGAGGCCCGAGACCACGGCGGCGGTCAGAAGGCTCGCGACCAGGGCGGGGAGCAGTCCGGCCGGGAGGCCGGAGGACGGCTCAGCGGGCGTCGCGCCCTCAGGCTCCACTGCGGCTGGCAGCGGCGAGGCGGCGACGGGCTCGGCGGCCTTGCTCGCCCGATCGGGGGCTTTGCTCACTCGGCTTGAGGACTTGCCCACCCGACCCGAGGCCTTGCCCATCCGACCCGAGGCCTTGCCCACCCGACCCGAGGCCTTGCCTTCTGGCGCCGCGGTTGGAGTCGCTGGCTGCTTCGCGACGGGCAGAGCGGGGGTGGGAGGCGCGGGGGGCGCGTCGGGAGCCGCCAGCGCCTCTTGGAAGTACTGGCTCAACTCCGGCAGGCAGGCAGGATCGAGCTGCGGGGCAAGGAGCGTGAGCAGGTCTGGAGGGGGCGAGATCTGCGCCTGTCGTACGCGTGCCTCGGCGAGCAGCTGGGCTGTCACGTAGCCCCGCTGAACCGCGAACTCCAAGACTCGGTGCTCCGCTTGACCACGCTCCATGCACACGTATGGCAGGCAGGCAGGGTCGACGCCACTTTGGCCCCTGACTCCGAGTTCCAACATGTTGACGGTCTCGGCTCTAGAGACCAAGATCCGGTGTGAGATTTGGTCGCTATGAACTCCGGGAGCGCCTCGGTGAAGGAGCGGCCGGCGCTGTCTATCGCGCCTTCGACGAGGCTTTGGGGCGCGACGTGGCCCTCAAGCTGCTCCACGAAGTCGACGTGGTGAAGGCCAAACGCTTCGAGCGCGAGGCAGAGGTGACCGCGCGTCTCGACCACCCCGGCGTGCTGAAGGTCCACTCCTTCGGTGTCGAGGGAGGAATCCCCTTTCTGGTCTACGAGCTGATCGAGTCCGCTCGGACGCTCGACGAGGCCCTCGTGGGCGCGAGCCGAGAGGTGCGGGTCGAGTGGATCCGACAGGCGGCCGTCGCGATCGGCTATGCCCACGCTCAAGGGCTCGTCCACCGAGACCTCAAACCCGAGAACCTCCTCGTCGATCCCGGGGGGCGGCTGCGAGTTGCAGACTTCGGTGTTGCTACGGGAGAAAATATGGAGCGGCTGACCCGGACGGGCGCCTGGGTCGGGACGCCGGTCTACATGGCGCCCGAGCAGCTCTTTTGCGAGCGAGAGAAGTTCGGCCCGCACACCGACGTGTGGGCCTTGGGAGCCATGCTCTTCGAAGCACTGAGCGACGAGCTCCCGTTCGACGCCGACAACCCGATGGAGCTTCTGAGCGCCGCCCGCAGCCCCGTTCGCTCACTCAGGAGCCTCGCTCCTGACCTCCCCCGTGACCTCGAACAGGTCTGCCAGCGGGCCCTCGAACTCGACCCTCAAAAGCGATATCCGACGGGAGAGGCCCTGGCGGCGGCCATCACGAGTTACCTCGAGGGTCGTTCCCAGCCCAACTCGTCACGTGCACGAGTCGTCCTGGTCAGCTTGGCCGCCTCCCTCGTGCTCGCGTTGGCCTGGCTGGGTTGGCGAGGGGTCGCCCCGGAGACTGGCGCTTCTACGCCGCGCGCGCTCTCCACCTCTCTCACGCGAGCGACCCCCGAGGTCACGACTCAGGCCACCCCCGACCCACGAGCGCGCGCGCTGCAGAGCGCGGCCTTCACCACGGCCTTGGCCCTGGAATCGAAGCAGGAGCGCTTCGACGCGCTCTCGGCTTGGCGCACCGCCAATCCCTCCCACCCCAAGGCGAAGCGGGCGCTGCGCCTCCTCGACAACCTTCGCTGGAATCACCCAATCTTGGACGTGGAGCCCTTCTCGGAGGTCGGGGTCGTCGGAGGAACGCTCTTCGGCGAGCGGAACGTGCTGATCTACCTGCGACCCGACGACAAGACCGTCAAGCCTCCGCTCCTGATTTGGCGAGGTGCTGAGGGGCGGATTCCACTCGAGACCAAACAGGTCCGGGGATCCTGCGGTCTCCCCGGCTCAGGGGGCTTCGCGCTCTGGATCGAGGGCGAGGGACTCGTGATTAGCCGCGACGGCTGGACACTCGAGAGTCCGATCCCGATTCCAGGTCTCGGTTCGCCGCATCGCGTCTTCCTGTCTGCTTGGGCCACGAGCGAGGGCTGGTGGATCGCGATCGCCGGGGCTCAATACCAGGGCCTGCTGAGGGTCTCGGGCAGCGAGGTCACCCAGCGAGTCCCACTTATTGGCTGGCCAAGCGGAGGCGTGCTGAGAGGACTCTGCGTGACGCCTGGGCCGAAGATCGTCCTGTTCGGCGCGGAGATCGACGAAGGCGAGGCCCCCAAGGGCCTCGCGCTTCGCTTTGATGCGAGAACCGGACGCTTGGAGGACACGCTCGCTCGCCAGGGCGACTTGAACACGATCTGCTCTGCTTGCTTCAACCCAAGGGACCCGCGCGAGATCGTGGTCGGGACCCTCCTCGGGCACGTACTCTTCTTGGGCGGAGCCTCGAAGCGAAGCCTGGTCTCGACCAAGGTCACGAGGCCTGGGTTCGGGGGGAGCGCCCACCGCTCGATCGTTCAGTTCGTGTCCTTTTGGCGGGACGGCTCGCGGCTGATCACGATGGGCAGCGCCCCCGCGGTGGGTGGCGTGGTGCGAACCTGGCGGGTCTCGGATGGCGCCGAACTTCGTGAGGTGCCCCTCGGCAGTTCGTATCGCTCAGGGACGATCTTCGGAGAGCGCGTGCTCTTCGTGTCCGACGATCGAGCGCGCGTCTACCGGATCGACTAAGAGGGATCGACTATCGCCTTGGGGAGAATGCCCGCATTGGGAACACGGTTCCCACGAGTTGAGTGGAGCCGCGTTTCTGCCGCGGCAGAATGTCCGTATTGGGAACACGGTTCCCACGAGTTGAGTGGAGCCGCGTTTCTGCCGCGGCAGAATGTCCGTATTGGGAACACGGTTCCCACCAACATTCCAGCCTGCACTCACATAGGAGCACATTCAGAGACTCGGACCTGTTCTCGAGCGAGAACGCCGACAGGTCCAAGGAAGCTTGGCAGGATCCACAGTCACCAGGGCTCCGAAAGATAGACGTTCCACGGGGTCTAGAGGGCCAGGACTTCCCGCGCAGCCGCAATGATCGTGTCCTCGCTGGGCATCATTTCGTACATCGCGGGGCCGAGGGGAATAAAGCCGTCCTCGGCTGCGAGCAGCTTGAGCTTGACCGTACCTTGGGTCCGCTCTGCGACGCCGGCCAGGATCGCCTCGCCGAGGCCACCCGAGCGACGGCACTCGTCGACGACCAGCAGGCGACCCGTCGGGCGAACCTGACTCGCGACCCAGTCTAAGTCGAGGGGCGCCAGCCAGCGGAGGTCCAAGACGCGAGCCTGGATGCCTTCGGCCGCGAGGCGCTTGGCCGCGCGGAGCGAGAGGTAGAGCCCGTTGGCGTAGCTCACGATCGTGAGGTCGCTCGCGTCCTCGTGGTAGGTCCGCCCCTGCCCGAGAGGAATCGCCTCGCCCTCCTCCGGATACTCGCAGAGCCAGCCCTCGTCGCCGTCTTCGTGGAGGTCCTTGGTCATGTAGAGCGCGATCGGCTCCAGGAACGCGACGACACGTCCGCAGGCCCGCGCGAGGCCCAGACAAGTCCGCAACATTTTGACGGCGTCGTCCCCGCGTGACGGAGAAGCGATCACGAGGCTCGGCATGTCGCGGAGCACGGCCAAGCTGTTGTCGTTGTGGAAGTGGCCCCCAAATCCGCGCTGGTAGGCATAGCTCGCGATCCGAACCACCATTGGGTTGCTGAACTGCCCCTTGCTGAAGAACTGAAGCGAGCAGGCCTCGCCGCGGAGCTGATCCTCGGCGTTGTGGAGGTAGGCCAGATACTGGATCTCGGCGATCGGAAGGAGCCCCATAGACCCGGCCCCGATCGCGAGCCCCAAGATCCCCTGCTCGTCGAGGAGCGTGTTGAACACGCGCCCCGCGCCGTATCGCTTCCAGAGCTTGGCCGTCACGTGATAGACGCCGCCCTTCTTGGCCACGTCTTCGCCGAACACCAAGGCCTCGGGGTATTTCCCGAGCGCCTCGTGCAGCCCGCGGTTGATCAGACCCGCGAGGTGACGCTGGCGGCCCTTGGGCGCGGGTCCGATCTCGGCGCCCGAGACCCGGGTCGCCTCCGCCGCGACTGCAGGCTCGTCGTAGGGGCCCTGGTGCTCGAGGACGGCCTTTGACGAGGTGAGCTTGGGGCGACCCAAGAGACGCTTGGCCGTCTCGAGGACTCGCGTCCTCGCTCGCTCGTATTCCTCGCGGATCTCGGCAGCGGTCAGGACTCCGTGCCCGATCAGGAGGCGCGCGGTCTGGAGGAGCGGATCGCGGGCCTCGACCTCCTCGATTTCGCGCTGGGTCCGATACTCCTGCTCGATATCGCTCCCGGCGTGGCCGAGGAGCCGGGTCACCGCCAAGTGCAGAAACACAGGCTGCCGCTTGGTCCGACAAATCGAGACCGCGTGACGAGCCGCGTTGAAGGCTTGGACCAGGTCGAGCCCGTCGGCCTGGACGTACGCGATCCCCTCGCGCCGCATCATGGAGGCCTCGATCCAGCCGGGCGGCGTCGGGACGCTGATCCCGAGCCCGTTGTCCTCACAGACGAACAGGAGCGGGAGCGGCAAGCGCTGGTAGGCCATCCAAGCGGTGACGTTGAACGCGCCCTGCGCCGTGCTGTGGTTGGTCGAGGCGTCTCCGAAGCTGCACATCACGATCGCGTCTTTGGGAACCGGCACGTCGACTTGGAGTCGGTGACCTCGCTCGATCGCGAGGGCGGTCCCGACCGCCTTGGGGAGGTGGCTCGCGATCGTGCTCGTCTGGGGCGGGACCCAGAGCGGCTTGCTCCCCCAGACCTTGTGGCGCCCGCCCGAGATCGGATCGTCGGCGGCGGCCATCAGCGAGAGGAGCACGTCCTCGACCACGTCGCGCTCTGGCGTCTTGCGGTAGCGCTCGCAAAAGAGCGCCCCGCTCCGGTAGTGGAGGAAGGTCGGGTCGTTGGCGCGGAGGACATGCCCTAGAACCACGTTCCCCTCGTGCCCGGCGCTCGCGATCGTGTAATAGCTCGCGTCGCGAGCCTTCAACTCGCGAGCGGCGAGGTCTAAGTGGCGGCAGAGGAGCTGCGATTCGAACATTTCGAACAGCGTCTCGGACGGCATGCTGAGCGGCTGCTCTGGCAGCGGCGCGCTGCCAAAGGCGCTGGGGTCCTGACAGAACGCGAGGAACTGTTCGTCGACGGCGGCGGCCCGGTTGAAGTTCATGCGCTCATTAGCCTCCTGAGCGGAGCCGAACGCAAGCGGCAAGGTCACTCGCGGCTCAGCTCGACCCAGAGGCTCTCTGCGCCGTCGAGTTCGCAGTGCTCGACTTCGACCAGGACCTCGGTCAGCTCCTCGAGTTGAACGATCGCCTCGAAGTGGTGCGCCACTTGATGTTGCCAGCTCTCGATCGGAGAGCCGATCGCTCTGCCTTGCGCCGAGAGGTGGAGTCGGATCCCGTCGTCGGCGTTGAGGACCGAGAACACCCAGCGCCCGGGAGGAAGCTCGACTTTCGCTCGGGCGAAAGTCGCAAAGGCGGTCCTGCGCTCCTTCGAAATCACGCCCCGCCAGGGATCGATCAGGACCCTCCGGGTTACCTCCGAGTTGGGAATCGGCGTGAACTCGCTCGGCCCAGAGAGCCCTCTCTCCCTGAACGCTACGTGCCCGCTGAACGTCTTGAAGTGAACCGTCCACTCGAGGTGGGCGGGCTCGGGACGCCGAGCGCTCCGAACGAGCCGAAACCCCTGGTCGACCGTGCTCGGATCGACGCCGGGGCGCAGAGGGTGTGACTTAGCGTCGACGCTTTCGACGACGTCACGGTAGGAGCCCCCGCGCACTTCTCGCATTCGACCCCGGAGGGGTGTCGGCAGCTGACGTACGGCGGCGGGGAGGCTCGCGGTGGCGTGATCTGAGCCGGCCCCGGCGACTTCCTGAGGGCTTCGGTCCGCGACCCACTCCGAGACTCCACCCCCGAGCCCGACCACCCCCTCTGGGCTCACGTCGTGGCGACGGTCGACGTCGCTCGGGTGCCGCTGGGCAGTGTCTACGTCGTGCTTTTGTTTGTTGATTGGCGCGTTGCCCCAGGGGAATTTACGGCGTGGGCTCGAACCGCCAAAGCCAGCCAGGTTCCACTCCAGAATCGTCGGGAGACGCCCCCCGGCCCAGCGGCAGTAGCGAGTCGCTGCGTGGAAGTCGACGCCCACGGCGGGGCGCCCCGAAGGGGCCTTCCTCTCCACCACCACCAGCCCCGCCCACTCCCGGTAGGCCTGGTATTGGCGAGACGTGACCTCGAACTTGCCCAAGTAGAAGCCCGAGGTCTGAACCTCAGCGGAGTCGAAAGGGCTCTTGAGAAGACCCTTGCCCGGAGGAATCCAGCGCAGGATCGAGCCGTCCTTCTCGTTTCGATAGTCCTCCGGCTTGTCGGCCGGCGTGAGTCCCTCAAGGAGGGGTGGGGGCTCGGGCAGGCTGAGATACCACTCGGGAAGGTCTGGGCAGGTCACGTTGATCGTGGCTGGCTCTCGCACCACGGGGAGGAGCAGTGTCCACTCCGAGGTGCCCCTAGTTGGGCAACGAAGCGTGAGCTCCCCTCCGCTAGGTGGGAGCTCGTGGTGGGTGGTTTTTCGACCCGCGCAGGACAGCTCGAGTCGCAGCGATCGAGACGGAGGAGGGTCTACGGCGACGCGGAGCACGAACATCCCCTCGCGGGTGGTCTCGCCGACCTGTTCGACGACCAGCAGGCGCTTGCCGCGGCGAGTCGGCGACGTCGAGGCGTCAGGCGAGGACTCTGCGCTCCAGCTCGAGGCCCCAGCTACCAAGGCCCCGACTCCACCCAACACCCCGACCAGGAGGATCCCTACGGCGAGGCCCCGACGAGTCGCCGGCTGGGTCGAGGGGCCGGCGTTCCCGCTGAGCACGTCGGCCAACTCCCGGGCGCTCTGATAGCGGTCGGCGGGGTTCTTCTCGAGGCAACGGAGCACGATCGCCTCGACCCCCGGATCGAGCCCAGCGACGAGTTGGCGCGGCGGTGTCGGGCGCGCCTCGCAGACCTGGCTCAGGAGCTGGATCACGCTCGCGCCCACAAAGGGCGGGCGCCCGGTCAACAGCTCGTAGAGGACCGCCCCCAGGCCGTAGACGTCTGTCCGGGCGTCGAGCGAACTGAGCTCGCCCTTGGCCTGCTCGGGAGCCATGTAGGCCGGGGAACCGAGCAACTCCCCAGATCCCGTGTAGCGAGTCTCGCGGTCCATGGACTTCGCGATCCCGAAGTCGGCCAGGAGCGGACGCCCCTCCGCGTCGAGGAGCAAGTTCTCCGGCTTGAGGTCCCGGTGGAGGATCTCGGCCTCGTGCAAGACCGCGAGCGCGTCGGCGATCGGAGCCAAGAGTGCGAGGGCCTCGTCTGCTGGGATCGGCCCGCTGGAGCGGAGGCGATCCCGGAGCGATCCCGCGGCGAGGTCCATGACCAGAAAAGGGCGTCCTTCGTGGACGCCGAGCTCGTGGATCGCGAGCACGTTTGGGTGGCGAACGCGAGCTGCGGCCTCTCCTTCGAGCTGGAATCGGCGCAGCGCGTCTGGATCGAGGGCGGTCGTGATCACTTTGAGGGCCACGTCGCGGTCGAGCTGCGGATCGTGGGCCCGATAGACGACGCCCATTCCTCCGCGAGCTAGCTCGCCTAGGACCACGTAGCGTCCGATAGACGGCAGAGAGCTCATTCGCGCGCCAAGCCGACGGCCAGCCATGGCCTGCCCTCCGAAGCCTCGTATTCCACTCGAAACACGAGGTCCTCTCGAGACTCCTGCTCGATTAGGATCTCTCGAGCGACGAGCGAGGCCTTGGTCGGAATCTCCTCTCGCGCGAGGAGCGTCTCCCCGCGGTAGACCTCGAGCCGAACCGCGACTCCCTTCGCGATCGCCGTCAGGAGCCAGCGTCCCGGCGGGAGCCTGACCCTCGTTCGGGCGTGGGCGACCTCCTGAGCCCTGTTGCTGCGCCGGTCTCCGGATCTCTGGACCCAGGGATTCCTGAGGCGAAGGAACTGGCGCCTTGGGTTTGAAGCCGGTGGAGCGCCTCCGCTCGACGAGTTGGCAGGGAGGCGGGTCTCCCACACGAGAGGCGGCGGCTCCGGGAAGCGTCGACTGCGCACGAGGCGAAACCCGACGTCGGGGGCCCCGGTGCCTATAGCCGGACGAGCTGCCTGCGAGTCGACGGAGGCGAACTTGGCCTCGCTCAAGAACGAGGCTCCTCGCGTCTCCTGATCTCGAGGCTCGTCGCGCGCCCCGGGCCAACTTGGCGTTCGCTCTTGAGCCTCTCCGGGCGCCTTGGGGGTGCGATCGGCGATCCACTCACGGACGCCGCCTCCCAACCCGAGGATCCTCTCGGGGGTCTCGTCGTCGCGCCACTGAACGTCCTTTGGGCCGGCTTTGAACTCTCCCCTCCTCTCTGCGCCGAGCGTGGTGAGGTTGTGCCCGGTGGGATCCGCTTGACCGTTTCCCCAAGGGTAGATCCGCCGCGGAGCCCGGCCTCCAAAGGCCGCCAGGTTCCACTCCGCAAGGGTCGGGAGGCGACCGCCAGCCCAGCGGCAGTAACCGGCCGCGTCAAGGTAGTCACACCGCGCCGGTCGATTGGGCCGGCCGGCCCCGTCCGGCAGCTTGATCCCACCCACCGCGAGATAGCGATTCCAGCGCTCGCTCGAGACCTCGTGTTTCCCGAGGTAGAAGCCCTCGCTTAGCGCCACCTCCTGCTCCTGGCCCGAAGTGACCACGAGGGCCGACCCGGGTGGGATCCAGTGCATTGGGGATTGGTCCACCGTATTGAGATACACCTCACTCGCCTTCTTGGACGGCTCCAACCCAGGCAGGAGGCCGGGGCGAGGCTCAAGGGCGAGATACCAGGTTGGCAAGGGAGGGCAGTTGACTGCGATCGATTTGACCTGGCCCGGCGCAGAGGCGAGGCGGACTTGAAATCGCTGCCTTCCCGGGCGAGCACAGCGGAGCAGGATGTCCCGGACCTCTCCCGAGGGGACCTCGTAGGTACGCGTCTTGGCCGGGACCTGCCCTCGATCCTCAGCAGCGGGAGCCTGGACCTCGACTCTCCCGTCTGTTGCCCCGCTCGTCCGAAGCCGGACCCTGAGCAGGCCCTCGCGCAGGACGTCTCCGACTACCTCGACCTTTAGCCGGGGGGGTCCGAGCGGCACCCGGCTCGGCGTGGGGGTTGGGGTTGGCGTGCTGGAACGAAGCCCCCAGGCTCCGGCGGCTCCAGCCAGGAGGCACAGGGCGAGGGCGCCTGCGGCCCAGATTCGATTGGGCGGCGCCTGAGGCCCTCCCCGCAACGCGTCCTCCAAGGACTGCATGTCCTGAAAGCGCGCGGCAGGGTCCTTCTTCAAACAGCGGAAGCAGATCGCTGCCAGGTGAGGGTCCACGTCGACGAGGGGCTGGGGAGCTGCGGTTACGACTCGATCGAGGATCTGAACGATCGAGCCTCCACCCATAGGCGGGAAGCCCGCCAAGAGCTCGTAGAGAATGGTCCCCAAGCCGTAGACGTCTGTCCGCTCGTCACACTCGCCGCCGGTCGCTTGCTCGGGTGCCATGTAGGCCGGCGTCCCCAGGAGGCTCCCGGTCTCGGTGAGTCGTGTCCCCCCGTCCAGGGACTTGGCTAGGCCCAGATCGGCAATGAGCGGGCGCCCCTCCTCGTCGAACAGGACGTTCTCGGGCTTGAGGTCTCGGTGCAGAAGGCGAGCTCCGTGGAGCGCTCGCAAGGCGCCCGCCAGGGTCAGAATCAGGGAGCTTGCCTGTTCGCTCTCCAAGCGCCCTGTTCGCTTGAGGCGATCGCGCAGCGATTCGACCGCGAGATCCATGACGAGGTACGGACGCCCTTCGTGAACGCCGAGTTCGTGCACTTTGAGAACGTTCGGGTGGCGAACCCGCGCGCAGGCCTCTCCTTCGAGCTCAAAGCGCGCGAGAGTTTCGGGGTCGAGGTTGAAGGCGATCACCTTGATCGCGACCTCGCGCCCGAGGTCGCCGTCCAGCGCGCGGTAGACGACCCCGATTCCGCCGCGAGCCAGCTCCTCACCGAGGCGATAGCGTCCGATCTGCTTCACAGGGAGGTCGTGAACTTGGGAGGGGGCGACACAGCAGAATCCTACCTCCCTGAGAAGGGCTCCTCTCGGTTCCGAGGCCCTCAACCAAAGCCCCATTCAACCAAAGCCCCATTCAACCAAAGCCCCGTTCAACCAAAGCCCCGTTCAACCAAAGCCCCGTTCAACCAAAGCCCCGTTCAACCAAAGCCCCGTTCAACCAAAGCAGAGAGCGCGGCCTCTTAAGACCGCGCTCCCCAAGCTTGTGCCGTTAGGCGGATCTAGTGCTTGTCGACGGTCACCGTGTCGAGCGCCATCGTGACGTCGGTCAAGGTCCGATCAGCCACCGCGAGGCCCGTCGTCATAACGAACAGCGAGGGGCCGCTGAAGTCGACGCCGGGCTCGCCCGGACGGACGACGACTTTGTTGGCGAGGCCCTCGTAGTTGGCCCGGAGGCCGCTGCGCACGAAGCCCTCGACGGTCGCGGCCGAGGTGCCCTCTTGGAGGTCGATCACGTAGAGCGCGCTCTCGTTGAGGTCGACCGCGTAGAGGTAGCGCTCGCTGTAGCTGAGCGCGAGGCTTGAGACGAAGTGGTTCGCGGCCGTTCCGCCGAGAGCGAACCCGCCCTTAAAGCGCGCCGAGAGGTCGGCGTTGAGCTGGCCGAAGGAGGTCTCGAGGCCGTCGAGGTCGAGCACGAACACCTGCGCGCTCGACTGGCTCCCGAGGTAAGCCCGCTTGCCGTCCTTGCTGACCACGACGTTGCCCGTCGGGCTCGAGCCGGCCGGGAACCCGATCGTGCCGAGGCGCGTCAGGGTCATGGGGTCGACGACGTCGATCGAGCCGTCCGGCCCGCCGTAGGGCCCCGTGTTCGTCACGAGGACCAGCTCGCCTTGGGGCGTCATGACCCGAGTCAGCGCCGTCGGGTTGAAGTCCGAGGTCTGAATGAAGGCCCCACCCGAGAGCGTGTTGGTCAGGGGGTCGAAGTCGTAGGCGACCACGGCGCCGGGGTTGTAGTCGAAGTTCGCGTCGAGGTTGCTCGCCGTGAGCAGGAGCTTGCCTCCGCTGACCACAGCGTCTGCGGTGTAGGAGAGCATGAGGGCTTGAGCCCCGACGTCGACGCCCTTGTTGTTGAGCGTGCCCGCGGGCCATTGGACCGTCGACGCGCTGAAGTCGAACCAGGTCACGTCGGTCGGACCCATGGCGGTGAGCGGGTTGAAGACGACGACGCCCTCCCCGCCCGCACCCGAGGTGGTCACGAGGCCGAGGTTTGCGCTCTGGATCTTGAGGCGTCCGGTCGCGATCCCTGCTGGGAGGGGCGCTGCGAACAGGTCGACCGCGCGGTCGAGGGCTGGGGCCGCTCCGCTTAGATCGAGGATTCGGAGGGTCCCCTTGTCCTCAACGACGAACGCCTTGTCCGTGAGCGCAGGATCCTCAGGGATCACGAAGTCGCTCAGCGACTGGAGCTCCCTGAAGGCAATGTAGGCGTCGGTCGCGAGCGTCGCCTGGACGGTCGTGGTAGCGGTCGTGATCGAGCCGACTTGACCCTGCGGATCAAAGAAAGTCGCGCCGCTCGTCGTGGTGCCGGTCGTGCCGCTCGTCGTCGACGAGGGAGTTCCGCTCGAGACGCCGGCGGTGGAAGAGCTGCTTCGACTGCCTGAGCCGCCGCAGCCGGCGGCGAACGCGCCAGCCAGCAGGAGGGACAGGGTTAGAGAGCTGCGTTGAAAGTGTGTGCGGTGCATAGGTACCTCGCTCCAGCCTGTGAGAGGCGCAGGCTCTAGAGAACGACCTCCTGCCACGGGAGGTCAAATCGGGTGCGTGCAAAGGATTGGTCTTCTGACTCTTGGATCGTCCTTAGGAGACCCCTTCCCAGACTGCGCGCTAATGCACGCTGCGCGCTAATGCACGCGAGCGTGCTCATTGCACGCGGTGTCCAGTGGGTGCCGAGTCCGCGCGTCCTGCGCGTGCTCGACCTGTCTCCCTCGTCACCAATCACAGCGGCGGGACCGCGCCGGATTCACACCGGCTTCCCATTTCCTTTGCTCGGGAACATTCGTTTCGTACGGCAAGCCTCTCTTGCCACTTTCCTCCAAGTGCGCAAGCCGCGCGCCAATCACACAGGGAGTCAAGTCCTTGTCCTACCGTCCGTTGGGCGCAATCTGGAAACGCCAAGCAGGTGCCGTTTCCCATATCCGGCGGGACCATCGTTCCCAGGGTCATCCCCTCTTCCAGCGCTCGTACACACTCGAGAGATCGCGCTTAGGATCCTTGCATGCGCAGGTTGTGGGTCATTGCTCTCCTCGCTCTCCTCGGTTGCGAGGCTCCGCCTTCTGCCGAGCCTGGACCGCAACCAGAGCCCTACCGCCCTGCGGATCCTCCTCCGGAGCCGGCCCGAACCTGGTCTGGGCCAACGGGAGCCGTCGCGCTCCACGTGGACCCGATCGGACGCCTCTGGATCAACGACAAGGAAGTCCTCTACCTCGTCACTGCGCTCGACGACGAGCAGCGCAAGGCCGGCCCCGAGCTGGCGATTCGACTCGAAGTCGCCCCTCAGACCCCATGGCGCGAGGTGGTCCCGGTCGTCGCCGCCTGCCGCAAGGCTGGGGTCCGCAATCTTCACTGGCGAGTCGCGCGAGACCCTCGGCCCGCCGTTCCTTGGCCCCTCTTTCCCCCGGGTCGCAGCGCTCGGGCTGGGATCGTGGGCGTCAGCTGGGACGCCGACAAGGGCGAACCAAGCCACCTCTGGCGCCCCCTGGCCGGTCTCTTGGGCCCTCATGACCCAGATCCACCCCGCCGTCCCTTGACTCGGGCCGAGGTCGTGGCGGAGGTCCGCGCCACTCGAGCGCGCCGGGTTTACCTCCAGATCGCTCCGCTGGTGCCTTTTAGCGAGGTGTTCGAGATAGCCGAAGCCCTCAGAGACACCGGGACCCTGCTCAGCTTCGACCAACGCTGATCGCCACGACTCTGGCGCTCGACTCTGGCGCTCGGTAGCTCCTCGACCTCGCTCTACAATCCCCCCGTGAAAGTCCTCGCTCTCGGCGGAACAGGGTTCCTTGGCCACCACACCGTTCGCGCGTTCCTCGACGCCGGCCACGAAGTGGCCGTCATGGTTCGCGAGACCAGCCCCCGCGATCTCTTGGTCGGGCTCGACGTGGAGTACGTGATCGGCGACCTCCGCGACGCGGCGAGCATCGAGCGCGCGTGTCAGGGGCGCGACTGGGTCGTCCACCAGGCTGGGGTCCTCTCGCTCTGGGAGAAGCAGCGCGAGACTCTCTACGAGGTCAACGTCCTCGGCACCCGCCGTGTCGTCGAGGCTTGCCTGAGCGCGAAGGTCAAGCGGCTGATCTACACCGGCTCGGTCGGGATCTACGCCGGAAGTCCCGAGCCGGTCCCCGTCGACGAGCGCGGCGCACCCAACACAGCGCGCTTCCACTCGTTCCACGTGACGTCTATGTGCCTGGCCGAGGTGGAGGTCTACAAGGGAATCGCGGCGGGCCTCGACGCAGTTCTCCTCCACCCTTCGCTCTGCATTGGTGACGGCGATCGGAACTTCCACAGCTCGTGGGCGGTGATCGGCCTGGCTTGTCTTCGGCTCCCCGTCGCGCCCACGGGCGGGGTCAACGTGGTCGACGTGCGGGACATCGCCCGGACTCACCTCGCGGCTGCCGAGCTCGCCCCGCGAGGCTCCTCGTATCTGCTCGGCGGCGAGAACCTGACCAACGACGCTTGGAGCAAGGTCCTCCACGAAGTCCTCGGGCTCTCTCCGGGGCTCCCGACCGTCAAGATTCCGCCCCGGGCGATGCACGCCTTGGGCGACGTCGGCGAGTGGTTCGCCCGCGCTCGCGGAGCCGATCGCGGGAATTACATCACGCTCAACCACGCCCTCGGGCACGCGATGTCGCTCTACTGGTGGCTCGACGACTCCAAAGCTCAGGCGGAGCTTGGCCACACCCACACCCCGATTCGCGAGGCGCTCACGACCCAGATCGCGTGGCTAGGCGAGCGGGGGCTCCTCCCCGGGAAGGGGTTCGGGTTCCGCGACTTCGCCCGCACTTTCTTCCGCCCCGAGCGCTGACCCGATCGGAGCGCCGCTCGGAGCGAGCTCCGCTGGGGGTGCCGACTTCGCCTTGCCGAACGTTCGTCGCCACAACACGATCAGCGCCGGCAGCAAGACCAAGTCGCCGAGCAGCGCGAACACGACCGTCCCCGCGACCATAGCTCCGAAGATTCGGTTGGGCGGGAACACGCTCACGAGCAACACCGAGAACCCGAGCACGAGCGCTAGCGAGCTGAGCACGAGGCTCGAGCCGGTCTCTCGGATCGTGGCCTCGACCGCGTCGGGGGAGTCGCGGCGTTGGGCGTATCCCGCCACGAAGTGAATCGTGTCGTCGACGCTGATCCCGAACACGATCGCGAACACCATGGTCGTCGTCAGGCTGAGCGAGGTCCCAGTTAGGACCAAGCAGCCCGCGATCAGAAGGAGCGGGAGCAGGTTGGGGACCAACGCCATGAGCGTGAGCCGAAGGGAGCGAAATGAGATCAACACCAAGAGCATCACGGCCACGATCGCGGTCCCGACCGTGCGGAGCATCTCCGAGCTGAGGAGGTCCTGGATCAACTGGCTCATGAGCGAAGCGCCCGTCAGCTGGACCGTGACGCCCTCGGGCAGGTGCTTCTTGGCCTCGGCTTCGACTTCCGCCGTGAGGCGGAAGAAGTCCGTGGTGTAGAGGTTGCGGATCCGAAGCCCGAGCCGGAGCTTGCGCGGGGCGTCGACGCTGTCGACGTAGCTCGTGGTTGGGTCGGTCCCGCCGATCCAGTAGAGGGCCTGGATTTGAGCCATGCCGGCCGAGGTGTCGGGGAGGCGTCCCTTCTTGGCGGGGTCGCGATCGTAGAGCGTGTGATACGCGTCGGCCAGATAGTCCGCGCTCGACAATGCGTGGAGGACCCCCAGCTCACGGAAGCGCTCGCTGCGGAGTGACTCGCCGAGCGCGAGCAGACCCCGCTGGACGGCCGGGTCGTGGCCTCCGCCGTCGCGCCCCGTATCGATCAGGATCTCGAGCGGGATCGCGCCGTCCATGCGCTTCTCGAGGAAGATCCGCGTCTTGAGGACTGGGTCGTCCTCGTCGAAGTCGTGGAGCATTCGCGTCTCCCGACTGAGCGAGGGCAAGAGCGCGAGGTCAGCCCCGAGCAAGAGCACGAACCCAATCAAGATCCTGCCGGGGTAGCGGGCGATCACTCGCGAGAGCGCCGCGAGCGGCCGCTCGAGGGCCTGCACACTTCGCGCGGCCCCGCCGGCAGCCCCGGGCCAACGGGAGAGGAGCGGCGGCAAGAGCAGGAAGGTCAAGACGTAGGCGACCAAGACGCCAAACGCGATCGGGATCCCGAGCTGGCGGACCATTTCGAATTTGCTCTGCGAGAGGGCGCCAAACGCGACCGCGGAAGTCGCAGACGTGAAGAAGCAAGCGCGTCCGACTTCTCGCAGAGCAGATTCGAGGGCCAACCGCGCGTCGCCGCTCTTGCGCCGCTCCTGCTCGTAGCGCGTCAAGAGGTGGACCGCGTCGCCGACACACACGACCAGGATCATGACCGGGATCGTGGTGCTCAGGAGGCTCATCGGGATCCCGCAAGCGGCCATAAATCCAAACGTCACCACGCAGCTCAAGGCGACGGTCACGACCGCCAGTAAGGCGGGCAGGACGCGCCGGAAGGCCACGTAGAGCACGAGGACCATCAGCCCGAACGCGAGCGGATAGAACAGCCGCGTATCGGCCTGCATCATGAGGAGCGTGTTGTGATTCGTGATCGCGCGCCCGTCGAGCCAAGCGACTTCGCCCGCTTTGAGCGCGCCCTCCTTGCTGAAGTAAGTCCGGATCGCCTCCGCGAATCGGAGCCGAGCCTTCTCCCCGCCCAGCGCCGCCTCGGCGCCTGGGTCGAGGGGGACCCAGAACCCGCACAGCTTGCGGTCTCGAGAGATCAGTCGCCCTTCGAGCGCGGGATTCCCGCTGACGAGCCGCTCGGCCTCGACCGGATCCCAGGCCCGCGTCTCGGGATCGAACAGGGGCCCGACCTCGACCGTCCCGTCCCCCGGAGTTCGGGCGACCGGAGCGTCGCTGAGGGACACGATTCCCTCTGCGTCGACGAGCGGAATCCCCTTGTAGTCGAGGTCAGTTAGGCCTTGAGTCAGCGATCGGATTCGTGCGATCGAGTTCGCCCCGAGCACGGGGGCCCCGTCTAGCTCGACGACGCAGATCGCGGTCACGTCGTCTCGTCCGAAGATCCCCTCGAACTCGTCGAACGCGATCCGCTCCGCTCGGCCGTCGGGGAACATTTTCTCCATTCGGAGGTCGCGCTTGAGATCCGAAATCGAGAACAGGCTCACGACGCAGATCAGGAGCGCGAGCCCCACGGACAGCCCAGGCGAGCGGGCAGGCCACGTCAGGAGACGATCGATCCGTCCTTCCTTGGCGGGGAGCTTGCTCACGTCGTGTCGGACCCTTCGCTGGGGGGCTCGCTCGCGGGTCCGACCGCAGGCGTTGATTCGACTGCGCTCGCGGGCAGGCCCTGACCCTCGAACCGACAGTAGCGTTCGAGCTGGAATCGACGCCGCCAGCTCGCGGGGAGCTTGAGCCGACCAAGCGTCAGGACGCCCAGGAAGTCTTGGTCGTAGTCGAGCCCGAGCTCGAACTCTTGGTTTTCTGGCGCGAGGGGATCCTGGTAGGTCCCAAAGACGCGATCCCAGAGGGTCGTCACGTTCCCGTAGTTGCAGGGGCGATCTATGGCGTGGTGGAGCAGGTGCTCGTGGGGCGTCGTGAGGAACAGGATTCGCAAGCAGTGGTGTGGCCACCGCCAGCGGCGGAGGAAGCTCGAGTGGCTCATGAGCAGGATCAGGGTGTTGAAGGCCACAAACACGATCAGCCCGCGCAGGTCGTAGACCGGCCAGCCCAACGCCCAGGCGACTCCGTGTGCGAACGCGATCGTGCCCCCCGTGACGGCGACGGTCGAGATCGCCGCAAAGGGCCGCACGAGGAGGCCGGGCACGATCACGAACACCTCGCGCGGGAGGTGGTGGTATTCGTGCGTCCACCAAAAGAGCGGCGAGTGATTGAAGAAGCGGTGGACGAGGTAGTCCAGCAAACCCGAGAAGTAGAGCGTCACGACGCCCAGCACGATGAGGCGGCCCCAGCCGACTGGTTCAACCGCGCTCGCTCCTCGCCACTCGAGGAGGAGCTGCTCGGCCCAGATCAAGATCCCGTTGGCGTGCGGGAGAGCCCACGTGAGTCCGACTTGGATCACCGCGAACACAAGCGAGACGGCTGTCAGGAACGCCACGGTTCCCCAACGGGCGCCGCTGATCCCAGCAGCCTCTCGCCGTTGACGAACGTCCCACGCGTCTAGCGCCACGAAGAGGAGCAAGACTGCAGATCCGACCGCGATCCCAATCTGGAGGGGCGTCACGCTGCGATTCTAGGGCCTGTTCCGGTCAGCGCGGTCTATGGGAGTCGTTGGTATGTTCGATCGCGTGACGGCTTCATGAGCGAGCTCCCGACTCTTGACGCGCGCTATCGGATCGAAGGTGAGCTCGGGCGGGGCGCAATGGGCGTCGTCTACCGCGGCAGGCCTCACGCTCGCCGGAGTCCTGGTCCTGACCGGAGTCGCGGCCGCCACCCTCCTCGGCCAGGCTCCCCCCGACTCAGGAAGAGCGGCGCACTCGAGTCAGCTTGGTCGGAGGAGCTATGGGACGCCGCGTCCCGAGAACACCCAGTAGCGTTGGGGCCCGCCGCTGAGCACTTCGCCAAGGAGGAAGACTGGCAACGGGTGCGAGAGCTCACTCGTCGGCTGGGCGCGGTCTTCCGCTACGGGCTCGGGGTTCAGCCCTCTCCAGAGCGCGCCCTGCTCGAACTCCGACGCGCGGCGAAGCTCGGAGACCGCCCCGCAATGCTATACCCTCGTCATAGGCTCCGACGACGGAGCGCGTGTGCGCGTCGACGGGCGCCTGCTCGCGAGCAACGAAGGCCGGCACGCCTACCGGCTGGCGAAGTGACGATCCAAGTCGAGTGATTCGAAGACACTATGGGCGCGAGCTGTCGCCTGCTTTGGATCACCCCGGGCCAGGCCAAGAGCGTGATCCCCCAGCGCCTCCTGAGCCCCCCCGCTGATTAAGCCCTGAGCACCAAGAACACGATCCTCGCGACGACAAGGGCAACCAGGCACAGGACGACGACTCCCGGCCAAGACGCGCGACGCACCTTCGGAGTCGCGCCCACGATCTGCCGGTAGTCCGCCGCGAAGATCCTTTGCCCCTTCTCACCGTGGAGGACCCACAGGCTGTAGGCCCCGGCCAGCGTTCCGATCGGGAACGCGACCATGCCGATCGCGGACAAGAGCGTCGCGAGCGCTCTCCCCCATGGCTTCATGGCCAGCAATCCGGCCCCCGCCAGGAATCCCAAGACACCCGACGCCAGCACGAGCATGAACAGAGCGGAGAGCGTGGAGAAGTCCACTTCGCCCAGCACGCCCATCATGGAACGCACGATCGAGCCTTTGACGCCACCACGCTGCTCGGCCAGTTGGTCGGCTGCACGGACACCTACCCAGCCCAGGGTGGTCAGCGCGACTCCGCCGAGCAAGAACACCCAGCCCACCGACTTGATCGAACCCTCGTGCCCAAAGTGCTGGCGGCGAACCGTTTCGGCCTCGGGCGCTGCCTCGAGGCCGTTCGACTTGGGGACGGAGTATGGATCCTCTGCAGGGTCGTCTTCCACGCGTAGGTGCCTCCCTTGGGCGAGGATCCAGCAGACCACACGTCGGCGGCGAGGGCCATCTCTGCACCGGGATCGCTCAGCGGCGGTGCTCAACCCAAGCTCGCTGGAAGATGCACCCTCGCCCTCGTGGAGTCGGGCCTATAGCCTGAAGAAGGCGAACGAGAGCCACTCGGAGGGATCGCGACCATGAGCGAGGAGGCGGCGGAGGCCTGGGAGGTCTATCACACGCAGCTCGACGAGGAAGGTCACCCGGCCGCGATCATGGTCGACGTCTCCCTCTGCGAGCCGGATCCGACTCGAACGCACTCCGTTCGCGTGATCGTTCACCTCCAAGAACCGGACTACGAGTCCGGGTTTCCCCACCGCGAGGAGTCGCAAGTCCTCTACGCCCTCGAGGACGCGCTGACCCCGGTCCTGGTCAAGGCCGGAGCGCGCCTCGTGGGTCGCGTCACGACTCAAGGGGTTCGCGACTTCGTCTACTACGCGCCGGGTCCGATCTCAGAGGATCGTGTGCGCGACGTCCTCGCGGAGTGGCCGCTCTACTCGTTCGAGTTGAAGCAAGGTGAGGACCCCGAGTGGAGCTTCTACCGGGACATCCTCGTCCCCTCGGCGCGCGAATGGCAGTCGATCATGAACTGGAAGGTGATCCACAACCTGAGCGAGCATGGCGACACCCTCGAGGCGCCGCGTGAAGTCGATCACCACCTCGACTTCCCGACCGAAGACGCCCTCGAGACTTTCTTGAGCGGACTCGAGGGCTTCACCTGCGCCGGACGCGAGCCCGACGAAGAGGGCGAGGGCGTCAGCGTTCACTTGACCCGCGTTCACTCCGTCGACTTCGAGACTGTCGACGGAGTCGTGGCTCGGCTACTCGATCAGGCTGAGCAGGTCGCAGGCTCCTACTCGGGCTGGGGCTGCTCCGTGATCAAGGCTGAGGGCGCGGCTGAGCCCGAGGAGTAGCCAGCCGTTTGGAACCCATGCCCTCCACCATCAAGTTCGCGTGTAAGGAGTGCCGCAAGGCCTAGCCTTTGGTCGATCGATCCGCAGCCGGCTCGGCGCGGTAGAGGAGTCCGCCCACTCCGAGCGCGAGGGCGCTGCCAAGCGCGAGCATGAGCCAGAGCGAGGCCAACGAGTTTCCGCTCGTGTCCGCGAGCCACCCGCCCAGGATCGGGAGGCAGCCGCCGCCCGCCAGGACCGCTTCGTGGATCCCGGTTCGCAGGCCGCGTCGCTCGTCGTAGTCGAGGCTGTAGTAGACCGAGGCCGCGTAGGTCACGGCCTGGGCCCACCCGATCATGAGCGCGGCGGGGAGCGCGAGAGCCAGCCCGCGAGCGTAGATCAACCCCACCAGCCCCGAGCAGGCGACGGGGAGCGCGATCGCGAGGAGGCGCGGTCGGTAAGTCCAGCGGCCGCTCTGGAGCGCCAGGAAGCCGAAGCCCTGGGCCGCGAGCATGACCGCGAGCAGGAACCCGGTCTGGCGCGGGTCGAGTTTCCAGCCGTCGGCGAGCGTCGGAGCGAGGCCCTTGAGCGTCGAGACCGCCCCCCAGAGCGCGAAGTTCGCCAGGAGGGCCGCGAGCAGGAACGCCCCCTTGCGTCCTTCCGGGACGTCGCTCCGGGTGGGCTCGGACGCCCCTCCCGTGGCCGTCGCCTCGGGTCTTCGATCGAAGAGCGCGCAAGCCACCACGGCCCA
>JAESQQ010000783.1 GCA_016765095.1 Planctomycetota bacterium
GCGCCCCTTGAGGCCGACTCGCGTCTGGCGGCGAGGCCCAAGCGGCACGACGTGGAGCGCAGCGTTGCTGGGCAGGGGGCCGAGCGCGCCCGCAGCCCAGCGCACTCGGGATCCAAAGCCTTCTTCGGGAGGCAAGTCGTCGACGACCCAGAGCGACCAGTCAACGCCGGGGTCCCCTTCGCTCGCGGGTGCTGCGGGGAAGGCTCGGCTGACCTGATCGACCCGCCCGCGCAGTTGATCGAGGAGCGGCTCGTGGGCCGTGTCGTAGGAGCAGGTCACGAACGCGACCTTGAGGGGGCGGGCCTCGCAGGCGGTCGGCGGCGCCGAGTCCGGGCTTTGGGTCAGGGAGGAGCTCATTGACGGTTGAGCCTCCAGTCGTAGGGAGCGAACTCGACTTCGGCCTCGATCGGGAGCGCGAGGTCGGGTGCCGCTTGGGCGATCCAGCGGACGGCGTCGGGGGCGAAGTCGTCTTCGTACCACGAGAAGATCTCGCTCAGTCGGATCCGGCGCGGACTGTGGGAGACGTTGCGCGGGTCTCCGAGGAATCGAGCCGTCTCCTGAGTCAGTTGGGCTTGCAACTCCTCGGCCGCGAAGGGTTGCTGGGGGAGGCGGGGACAGCCAACGCTCGCGCAGTTGAGCGCGAAGTGGACCCGTGGGTCCCCAAAGGGCCGCACGACTTCGTCCTCGAGCTCCTTGAGGCTGAGCTCTCGCCCGTCGAGGGGGAACTTGGTCAGCACGAAGAAGTCGAGGGCGTCGTCGTAGACCGAGGTGAGGGGCCAGCGTTCGAGGACGTTGAACACCACGAAGGCGTTGTAAGCGTTCAAGTAGTAAGCCAGGCGCGCGTCGCGTGAGGGGAACAACTCCGGGCGAGAGCGGGGCCCGACGGTCTCGATCAGCGCCACGAAGCGATCGAGGGGAGCCCGCTCAGCCAAGAGCGAAGGGTAGTCGACACGCCCCTCGGAGTTGACGTGCTTGGCCAAGACGAGCGCCCACGGGGCGGCGTCGAAGCGCGTGAGGCCTGCGACGTGAGCGGGGTCGAGCTGAAGGGGAGAGCGGAGCGTCGTGGTGCAGCCGCCCAGGGCGAGCACCAGGAGGACTGCAGCTTGGCCCCACGGGCGTCGCCGCTCGAGGCTTCGCCTGAGGTCAGAGCCAGACGCCGCGATCCTTGAGTTCGCTCCTGCTAGAGGATCACTGTTCATTGCCCTCCCGGGTCCGTGTCCTCAACGCCGCTCGCGCTCGGGGCATTCCTGCTTCTCTGGACCCGAGGACAGGGGGCCTGGGGGCCTATTCGAGCTCCAGGGTCCCCGCTTCAATCACCAGGGAAGCTCGGCGCCGTCGTAGTTGTAGAACTTCCCGCTGTCGCCGGCGGAGAGGCCTGCGATCACACCTCGCATGCCGGTCACGCTCTCGGGAGGCTGGAGTGGGGCTCCGGCTCCGCCCATGTCGGTCGCGACCCAACCCGGGTGGAGGACGACGGTCACGGCGCGCGCTCCGAGGTCGTGACTCAGGCTGCGGTTGACCATGTTGAGGGCGGCCTTGCTCGTTCGATAGGCGTAGCGGCCTCCGCTGGTGTTGTCCGCAATGCTCCCCATTTTCGAGGTCACGTGGGCGATTCGCTTCAGCTCGCCAGCCTCGACGTGGGGCAGGAAGCACTCGACGATTCGCAGCGGCGCGAGGGTGTTGACCTCGAGCGTCTTGCGGAACACCTCGTAGTTAATGCTCCCGAAGGGGCTCCCGTCGCCGAACACCCCTGCGTTGTTGATCAGGACGTCGATCGCGACGCCTTGAAGCTCGCCTGCAAGCGCCTCGATCGCGGTGAAGTCCGAGACGTCGAGAGCGTGGATCGTGACGGTCTCCGACGCGAGCGCGTTGAGGGCGCTCGCGGTTTGCGGGGTTCGGCAGCAGGCGTAGACTCGCCAGCCTTCGCTCGAATACTGGCGCACGAACTCGAGTCCGAGGCCTCGGTTGGATCCGGTGATCAAGACAGTGGGCATCAGGTTCTCCTTTGAAGTTCGGACTTTCGCCGAATCGCGAGCGATTTGAAAGCGGCTGAGAACCGGGGAGAGGTGCGACGACTTGTCCTACTTACGATCGCGGCCTGGGTGTAGATTTACGGCCTCGGACCGTGACGGCTACCTGACCTGGCGCGTGGAGGGAATGGGTGAGTTCAAGTCCCTCTCTCCCTCTGCCCAGCAGCGAACCGGGCGCTTCGCCGGATCGCAAACCTGTGTTTCGGACCGAGGGCCTGACCAAGATCTACGACATGGGCGAGGTCTCGGTTCAGGCTCTGCGCGGCGTCGACCTCGAGCTCTTTCCTGGCGAAATGGTCGTGCTCTTGGGGGCGTCGGGGAGCGGGAAGTCGACGCTCCTCAATATCCTGGGCGGCCTCGACGTCGCGACGACGAGGTCTTGATCAGCGACGGGTTCGCCGACGCGCACGGGCTCCGCCCAGGGGACACCCTGCGAGGTGTCGTGAATGGACGTCGCAAGGATCTCCGGATCGTGGGGATCGCGCTCGCGCCCGACTATGTGTTTCAGCTCGGCCCAGGGACGGCGGCGGCAGGCAGGTCTACGTCTCGGTGGAGGGAGTCGCGACGCTCCGGACGGTCGTGCTCGGTCACCGAAACGGCCTCCGCTCGGAGGTCACGAGCGGCCTTGAGGCGGGTGAGCAGGTCTTGACCCACCCCAGCGATCAGGTCTCGGACGGGACCTCGATCCGGTTCCGCGACTGAGACTTGGTGCCGAGGGGCCCCGGGCCTCTCCTCCTCCTAGACCTGGGCCCTGAGCCGGGGCGCCCTTAGGGCGTCGGCGCGCTCAGCGTCTCGCTGGCCTCTTCGGCTTGGGCCTCTGCTCGTTCGCTCTCACGGCGAAAGCGAGCGGACTCCTTTCCGACGCTCCTCGTGGGCAGGTGCTCGGGGGCTTCTCCGAACGCTGGGATCAGCGTTTCGCGACGAATCTTCAAGAGACCGAACCGCTCGAGCGTCCAGCAGAGCCCGTAGCCGAGGTCCAACTCGAGCGGGGTGTAGGAGAACTTCGCGGACGTTGGGTAGCGGTGGTGGTTGTTCTGAAAGCCCTCGCCCACGATCAGCCACGCTGCGAGGTGGTTGTTGCGGGAGTTGTCCGGCGTATCGAAGTTGCGTCCACCGATCGCGTGGCCGAAGGAGTTGACGATCCAGCCCTGGAGGGGGTGGCTCATCATGCCGAGGAAGTAGCAGGCTCCGAGCGCCCAGAGTCCAGTCGGGATCGCGATCGCGAGCGCGAGTCCGAGGTGGACGAAGTAGGGGAGGATCCAGAGCCCCTTGCGGTTGAGGACGTTGACATCGAAGTCTAGGTCCTTGACGAAGATCGTGTATCTGGGGTTCTTGCGGGCTAAGCCCACGAGGGTCTTCTTGTAGGAGCGGAGCTGGGCGAAGAGGACTCCGAAGATCCCGGACGTGACCGGGCTGTGGGGATCGCGGGGCCCGTCCGAGTGCTTGTGGTGCTGGCGGTGCATGCAGACCCAAGCCTTGGGGTCGAGACCGGTGAACCAGATTCCCATCGTGGCGACGAAGCGCCGGAGCCAGGGAGGGAGAGTCACCGCGTCGTGGGCCAAGCCGCGGTGGTAAAAGATCGAGATCATGGTCATGTTGATCAGGTAGGTCAGGCCGAAGACCGAGAGGCAGGCCAGGACATAGAGTGCCATTGTGGGCTCGCTTTCTAGAGCGGACAGCTGTGGCTACGGTGCGGTAACCTTCTGTCGCGTAACTTTCCTGTTGGTAAGTTACGCATTCGTAACTTGTCGGTCAACCCAGGAGTTCAAGTGGCCAGGAAAAAGCTCTCGGCGGCCCAACGACGCGCCCAGTTGATCGATGTCGGGCGTAAAGCCTTTGCAGAAAAGGGGTTCGAAGCAACCTCCGTCGAGGAGATCGCCAGCCGAGCTGGGGTCTCCAAGCCGATCGTCTATCAGCACTTCGGCGGCAAGGAGGGCCTCTACGCGGTCGTCGTCGATCGGGAAATGAACCGTGTCGTGGAGGTGATCTCCGCCGCGATCGCCTCTGGGAACGCTCGAGAACGCGTTGACAAAGCAGCTCTGGCCTTCTTGACCTACGTCAAGGAGCACCCAGACGGGTTCCGGGTCTTGTCCCTCGACGCGCCCGTGGCCTCGGGTCGGGGCTGCATGTCGAGCCTCATGAACGACGTGGCGGAGCGCGTCGAGCACGTGGTCGGCTCGGTCTTCACCGAGGCTGGCTACGACCCCAAAATGGCCCCGATCTACGCCAACGCCCTCGTCGGAATGGTGTCCTTCGTAGGCCAATGGTGGACCGAGGCTCGCGAACCCGCGGTCGAGGTCGTGGCCACCCACCTCTCAGCGCTGGCCTACCTCGGCCTCCGCCACCTCCCGCACGCCCCCGACGCGATCCCGCCTCTGGAGGGGTAGCGCTCGGCAACGCCCGCGCCTGCCACTCGCGCGGGCACGATCTTCCCCTCGTCTCACACTCGTGGGCAAGACTTTCCCGTCGACTTGCTCGACTTCCGCTCGATTCCTAGCGTTTAGGCGAGTTGCGCCGCTGGCTCGCCTCCTGCTTAGGACCTGAGCGAAGGAGGCACCATGAGCCAGACGAACACAGGAACGGGCAGAGACGATCAACTTGAGGCGGAGGCCAAGCAAACCCTTAGGATCGGCTCGGCGCTTCGCGAGATCGCGGACCTCGAGCTCTGGGAGACGCTCGGTTCGCCCTAGTGCTGCCCACCACAAGTTGCGGTACAGCCCATCGCTTTCGGAGGGGAGGGGTTTACCGGTTTACAGCTCCTGACGTTGACAAGCCTAGTCCCAGAGGCCGTCTGTCTCTCCCGGACAGGCGGGCGGGGGTAAACCGATAAACCCCGCCCCTACAATCACCC
>JAESQQ010000784.1 GCA_016765095.1 Planctomycetota bacterium
CCCGGGGCGTGGGCACACCTGAGCCACCGCGGGGCCTTCCTCGAAGTGCACGCCGGGGCTCGACTCAGGCCGCGCCCTCGGGGCATTCGCCTTGAGCGAGGCCAGTTGGCCGTCTGGGGCCGCGACTACCGCATTGAAACGCGCGCCGGCCCCCTCGACCTCCAGAGCGGCAGGCTCGACGTCGCCGTCCTCACGAGCGGCGTGTTCGTCCGAGCCGAGGCCAAGACCCGAGCCACCTTCGCCACGGGCCCGCTCCCCGAGGCTTGGGTTCGCCTCGAGCAGGGGGCCTGGAGCGCCGCGACCCCCCGCCTGGTCCTCAGCCCGAACGCCCCTGGCGCCCGCGATCCCGGCCCCCCGCTCCAGGTTCGCCTCCGCGATCTGGTCGGGACCCAGCCCGAGCCGGTCGACGTCGAGCGCCTCCAAGCCCTTGTCGAGATCAAAGGTGGGCTGGCACGGACCGAACTGACGCTCACGCTTAGGAACACCGGTCACTCGCCGATCGAGGTCGTGCTTGCGCTCCCGATCCCGATCGGCGCGACGGTCACGGGGCTCGACGTCCCTGGCAGTACGACAACCTTTCAGGCTCGAAAGACGGCCTGGGCCAAGGTTGGGATCCCAGGACACGCCAACGACCTGAGCGGCTTTATCGAGTGGAGCCGGGGCGACCTCTACCGTCTCTGCGTGGCGCCCGTGACCAGCGTGGTTCAGGTCACGATCCGCACCCGCCAACGCCTCCCGCTCGTGGGCGGTCGATACCGCTACACCCTCCCCCTCGCAGGCGCGACCTGGCAGGGGCTCCGTGAACTCGACCTTGAGGTTCGAGTTTTCGGCTGGACCTCGGTCCGGACCAACCGCCAACTCCAGAGCCAAACCAGCGACACAGAGACGCTCGTCCTCCGCACCCGAGACGTCACCTCAGCGGAGGACCTCCACGTCTGGATCGAGGCTCCGACGCCGCAGGTGCTCGCCGACCGCTCCGCTCCCGACCGCTCGGCCCCCGCTCTGGGGACCTACCTGATCCGCGTCCGACCGCGCTTGGCGGCCACCCGGAGATCCCTAGCGCGAGTGTTCCTGATCGACACCTCCTTAGCGCTCAACCCCGAGGACTTCACCGCTCGCCTCGAGGCCCTCGAGACGCTCCTCGACGAGTTGCCAGCCAGCGACCCCTTCGCGGTGATCGCCTTCGACGCCACGAGCGAAGTCGTGACCAAGACCTTCGTCACGGGTCGGGTCGCGAGGCGTCAGGCCTTGGAACGACTCCGATCCCGGGGATCGCTCGGAGCGTCTGACCTCGAAGGTGGACTTCACCGCGCGGCGGACCTCGTCCGAGGGCGCCCGGCCGGCCAGGTCGTTCTCCTCAGCGGGGGTCCGGTCAGCTTCGGAGAACTCCGCCCCGCCGCGCTCGCGCGCTTGGCTCGCAGAGCCTTGCCTGACTGGCGCTTCTCGGTCCTCGCCGTGGGGGAGGTCCGGGACGAAGTCTTGGCTAGCGCGCTCGTGGGCCAGGGCGGACAGGCGATCCACGCCCAGGCTCGGATCGCTGGCGCGGCAGCCTTCCGCTTGGCCCACGCCTTGGAGTTTCCAGGCGTCAAGGCACGGGTCGTCCTCCGCGGAGCGGGGGTGCCGCAGCAGGAGACGCTGCAGACTCTCGCTCCGAACGGTGAGATCGTCCTGTTTGGACGTTACTCAAGGCCCGGGGCCCGGGTCCTCGAAGTCCACCTCGAGCACGAAGCTCCCCAGGTGTTCCGCCTCGAGCTTCCGACCCGCGCCGCCAGCCCCATGCTCCGAAAGCTCTGGGCCCGCCAGGAGGCGCTCCGGATCGCCCACGCGCCCCTCCCCCACCCGGGCAACTCCCTCGCCCTCGCCCTCGAGGCGGGAGTCCTGACGCCCGAGACTGCCCTCGTCGCGACCCGCGGGGGCGTGCCCTATGCGAACTGGCATTGGCTCGACGAGGCCTACCTGTTTCACCCGAGCAACACGCCGCCCCGACTCGTCAGAGAAGCTCCTGGCCCCCTCGCTGAGCTCGACTTGGACCGATTCCTCCCGGGGCGACGCGGCGCCCGGGGGATCTCCACGGTCTGGGCCTCCCTCGCCCTCGAAGTCCACTACCGCGAGGAGCGAGCCGCCCGTCTCCGAGAAGAAGACCCGTGGGAGGGAGACGGGTGGGACGAGGAAGAAAAGTCGGAGAAGGAGAAGCGGAAGTCGGAGAAGCGGAAGTCGGAGGAAAAGAAGTCGGAGGAAAAGAAGTCGCCCCTGCTCGGCCCCCCCGCCCGCAAGCGCGTCCACCGCGCTCCCGTTCGGCCCCCGCTCCTGCCGATCCAGAAGACGCCCGAGCAAAGTGACCAGGCCCTCGGCATAGGCTGCCAAATCGAGAGCGAACTCTCCGAGCCTCCTCCCGAGCGCAAGGTCGTCTACCTCGAGCGGGGGGCCCCGCGAACGCGGTCCACGACGTCCGATTGCGGCGGCCGGGTCCGCAAGCGCTACCTGGCGCGAATCCGCAACGAAGACGGCTCCTGGGGCAGTCCGCCCTCGATCGAGGCGACCGCCCTCACGCTGCTCTGCTTCCTCCGCAATGGCCACACACACCGGTTCGGAGAGTTCAAGAGGACCGTCAACAGGGCAGTTCGCTGGCTTCGCGCGCGCCAGCTCCCTGACGGCGACTTCGGCGGCGGCCCTCGCGACCAGGCCCTCGCGACGCTCGCGATCTGCGAGCTGTATTCCATTTCCCGCGACTTCACGCTCCGCGAGCCCGTCAAACGAGCCCTCGCTCGCCTGCTCGCCCTCCAGCGGCCGGACGGCGGCTGGGCACCCGCCGCGCAGCCGAGGTCCGATCTCATGACGACGGCCCTCGCGGTCGACGCCCTCGCCGAGGCGCGGCTCGCCGCTCGCGTCAATCGCAAGGCGGGGCCCCTCGACGTGCCCAAAATGGCCTTCGCGAATGCCTTGGTCTACCTGGACGGAATCACGAGCCCCGACGGAGCGGTCGGATCCTGTGGCCTGCCCGTCGGGGACGAGATCGACTTGAACCACACGGCGGCGGTCGCGGTGGCTCGCCGGTTGGCAGGCGCGAGCCCGAGCGACGAGCGCTTGGTCGGGGCGGCGCGTCACCTCTTCCAACTCACCAAGCTGCCCGGCGAGCGGTGGTTCCGAGAGGCCTTCCCGGCGGACGGCTACCGGCTCCTCCACTCTGGGACCCGACTCCTGATTGCCTACGGCGGCCAGAGCCAGCGGATCTGGTCCAAGTGGCTTCAGCGCGTGCTCTACCCGAGCAACGTGCCCTCCGGGCCGCACGAGGGCTCTTGGAATCCGCCCGGGCCCCTGGCTCTCAAGCCCGTCTCCGAGGACAAGGAGTCGAGTCCGATCGCGCTCGCCGTCGAGGCCCTGCGCGCCCCCGCGCTCGCAGCGACGGGTCAGGGCACGATCGCAGCGCTCAACTCCCTGGCCCTCGCGCTGGGAGAGATCACCGATCCGGTCCGGTTGGAGGGCTGGCGCGAGGCCGCAGACCTCGCCCCCATGGCCCGAGCCGCGGCAGGCATTCGGCGAGCGCTCCTCCATGACTTGTCCGACAAGGACGCTCTGGCAGCGGAGGCTTGGCTCGCGACCTGGCGGGCGGCCGGCCCAACCAAAGACGCAGAGCGCTTCTTGAGTCACGCCGAGGCCGCCTGGGAGCGCGCCGGTGGCTTGCAGAGCGCGCTCCAGAACCTGCTCGCGCTCCCGTACGCGCCTTCCCTGCTCCGGCCTCGAGCAGAGACCGTGCTCCGCTGCCTCCTGCGCGACCCTGACCCGCTGGCGCTCCTGCGTCGAGTTCCAATGCTCGGACCCGACCCCGCCCGTCACGCCCAAGAGCGCAGACTGCGCGTCGTGCTCTTGGGCGCGTTCACGGTGATTCACGACGAGGGCTCGGAGAACGAGATCTCCCTCCTAGAGGAGACCCAGCGAATCGCTGCTCGGCCTGACTTCGCTTGGGAGCGACTGGCCGCGGCTTATATGTCTGCCAAGGACCCTCGTGGCGTCAAGCTCCGCGCGGCGATCGTCGCGAGCGGCGAGCAACACGAGTCAGCCCTCAAGGACCTCGCGAAGGACGCTCGCCGCTACTTGAAGCCTGGCGCAGAGCGCTTCCGCGCCGCGACGTCTCACCTCCAGGTCTACTGGGGAGTCGAGCGCGTGTTAAGCGACTCGGCTCAACTCCTAGACGAAGAGCTGGGTCCAGGGGCTGGGCTGGACCTGCTCCTCGCGGCGGTCGGGCGTGAAGACAACATGGGCTCCCTGCTCCAGCGAGTCGTCGAAGGGGCCTTGGCGAGCCGCAGGACCGACGTCGCGCGGCTCGCGATCCAGATCGTCGACCAGTACACCGAGCTGACCTTCTCCTCTGCTCAGGAACGTGACCTCCGCCGGCTCAACCTCGACGGGGCCCCCGAACTCAAGGCTCCGATCCGGCGCCTGCTCGAGAACGACCTCGAGGCCGTCATGACCTGGGACAACGAGCAGAGCGGCGTCGAACTCGACGTTCGGCCCGTTGAGGGCGGGATCGGGATCGGTCTCTCCGACACCGAACCTGGCCGGATCCTCCACCTCTGCCGTCGGACGCGAGGCCCATTGCGGTTCGAACTCAGCCTCGCCGAGGGCTCCCCGCCCACTCGCGCTCGCCTGACCCTGACCTACCGCTCTGAGACGAGTCAGAAGAGGACAAAGCGCTGGACGGTCACGCTCCGGCCCGAGGCCCGGACCCGCAGTCTGACCCTCACTCCGGGCCGCTGAGCGGAGCGCTCTGTCAAGCGCGCGAAGTCAGCGAGCGCTCTGCGCGAGCGCGGCCACGACCCGCTCTTGCTCGCAGGCAGCGAGAGCGCTCCCAAGCGTCAAGCGCAGGCTTCCCGTGGCCTGGGCGCGATCGCGCCCCATGGCGAGCAAGACAGGTGAAGGCCCGCCGGTCCCGCTCGCGCAGGCCGCGCCCGAGCTAGCGGCGATCCCTGCGAGGTCGAGGTCGAGCACGAGGGCCTCTCCCGAGAGGCCCGGGAGGCTGAGGCTGAGGTGCCCCGGCAAGCGCGCTTCGCTTGCGAGCGGCCCGTTGATCTCCAGCCCTGGGATCTGAGCGAGGAGCGCCGCTTGGAGCGCGTCCCGACTCGCCGCGAGTGCGACGTCCCAGCGGAGTGGGCGCGCCTCGATCGCCTCCGCGAGGGCCAAGATCCGGCGAGGCGAAGGCTGAGGGCCTGCAAACGAGGGGGAGCTGAGCCCCAGCTCTTTGGCGCGAGCCCCAAGCAGCAAGGCCCCGATCCCACGCGGCCCACCGAGCTTGTGGCCGCCGAGGGTCAGCACGTCTCCGGCGAGCTCGCTTGGTGGGGCGTAGCGAAAGGCCTGAACCGCGTCGCTGTGGAGCGCGACCCCAGCCTCGGCGCAGCAGGCCGCGAGGGCCGCCATGGGCTGACGGGCGCCGGTCTCGTGGTTGGCGCTCATGACGCTCACGAACGCGGTCGTGGGTCGCAACCGACGAGCGAGCGCCGTGGGGTCGACCCGCCCCTCGCGGTCGAGCGAGAGCCACTCGAGCTCGAGGCCTTCGCCCGCGAGTCCCTCGAGCGCTTCGAGGACCGAGGGGTGCTCGCTGGGCTGGCTCAGGGCGTGAAACCGCCCCTTGAGCCGCCCCCGAGCCGCCAGCACACAGACGGCGAGGGCGTTGGCCTGACTCCCGCCTGGGGTCAAGACGAGCCGGTCTGTAGAGACGTCGAGGGCGCGCGCGAGGCGCGCGTGGGCCGCGCTCGGATCCGCGCGATTCGAGCCTGGCGCCGCGAGGACCTCGGCGGCCGCGGGGTGGAGTGGGCTGGTCGCGGCGTGATCTAGGTAGAGGCGCGCTGTCACGGTTGGCGCCTCGAGGTCGGGGTCAGCTCGCGTCCTGAGGAGCGGGCGCCTCTCCGGGCGCGCCCTGAGGCTCCGACACCTCGGCGCCGGGCTGCTTGCGCTGCTTCTTGGAGCCACGATAGAGGTCGTAGCGAAGGAGCCGGCATTCGATCGAGCCGTTGAAGAGCGTCTGCTTCTTGCTTGCGCGGAGACCGACTTTCTTAGCCAGGTGTCGGTTTCCAGTCAGCAGCCAAGCCTGATACCCAGGGCACTCCTGCTTGAGGAAGTCGCCGAACCGGTTGTAGGTCTCGGCCAACGCCTCCTCTTCCCCCTGGGAAAGACGCTCGCCGTATTCAGGATTCACGAGCACGATTCCGCCGGCCTCGTCGACGTCGGGGACGACGGTCTCAGCGAAGTCGCAGCACTCGAAGTCGATCAACTGAGCCACGCCCGCGGTCTCAGCATTGTGCCGGGCAGCGTCGATCGCGTCGGGGTCTATGTCGGTGACCACGATCAGCCCCGGCGTCTTGCTCTGGCCGCTGACCTCGGCGCGGATCTCCTTGAAGACGGCCGGGTCGTAGCCGATCAGGTGCTGGAACGCGAACCCGCCGGCCCGCAGCAACCCCGGCGCACGCCCACTCCCAATCAGGGCCGCCTCGATCGCGAGCGTCCCGCTCCCGCACATGGGATTCACGAGCGCTTGGGTCCCGTCGTAGCCGCTCGCCAACACGATCGCCGCCGCCAGGCTCTCGCGCAGGGGGGCGGTGTGGGGGCGCTTGCGGTAGCCGCGGTCTGCCAGCTTTCGCCCCGAGGTGTCCACATAGAGCCGAACCTCGTCGCCGAACCAGTGGAGGGTGACGACGCTCCCGTCGGCGTCCGGCCCCGAGTCGGGACGGATCCCAAGCACGCTGGTGATTTGGTCGACGATCGCGTCCTTGACCTTGAGGCTCGGATACATGGTGTTGGTGACGCTCGGCGTGTTGGCCTTGGAGACGACCGTCAAGTAGCCCCCCTCGGCCGGCACGATCCGGTCCCAGGGGAGGTCGCGAACGCGGTCGTAGAGCTCGTCGCCGTCGTGGCAGCGGAACGTGGCCAGCTCGTAGAGGACGTGGAAGGCCGTCCGAAGGCAGAGATTCAGCCGGTAGGCGTCCCTGAGCGTCGCCTGGATCGTGACGCCGGTCTCCCGGGCCGACTCGATCTCGTGCCCAAGCGCCCGAACCTCCGCCTCGAGGGCCGGAGCGAGCCCCCTGTGACAGGTAATGTTGAAGCGAGCAGGCTGATCGAGGTCGAGATAGGGGTCCACAGAGGCAGCCTACCCCCGCGCTCCCACGGCGCGAGCCTCACGCTGTTTTCTGAGAGGGGCTGCGCCCCTCCCCGTCGCTTCGCTCCTCCCCTCCTATCGCGGCTTCGCCCCTTAAAGGGGGACACCCCC
>JAESQQ010000785.1 GCA_016765095.1 Planctomycetota bacterium
CCCGTCTGTCTCGCCGAGACAGACGTCGGGCGGGGGTAAACCCCGCCCCTACATTCACCCGTCCCGGAACTTCTGGCGGGCAGCACGAGGTGGGTGCCAGCACCGCTGGCGTTGGCCCGGGGGCTCCGCTAGCGTGGCGGTGTCTCAGCTCGTGCAGGTGTCCTCTCCCGAGGCCCTCTCGTCGTTTCCCAGCTGGAGGTCCCCGTTATGCGTTCGAACCTGACTCTGGTCTGCCTCTTGAATGGGCTCCTCCTTGCCGGTGGGCTCGCCTCCTCCGTTAGCGCCCAAGGCGTCGACCAAGAACGTGTCGTCCAGCTTCGCGACGAGGGTCTGGAGTTGAGCGACAAGGGCAAGCTCCTTAAGGCCCGCGCCAAGTTCAAGGAGGCGATCGACCTCGACGACTCCCACGCCGACACCTGGTTCCACTACGGGCAGACCTTCCAGCGGAGGGGCAAGCTGGACGAGGCGATCAAGCATTACACCAAGGCGATCTCGTTGCTCTCGGGGCACCACAAGGCCTTCCATAACCGCGGCGTCGCGCTCTGGTATCAGGGCAAGCTCAAGGACGCTCTCTCCGACGTCGACGAGGCCGTCCGGCTTAAGCCCAGGTATCACGAAGCCTGGAACACCCGCGCCTCGCTCCTGACCAACCTCGGCCAGGCCAGGGAGGGCATGGAGGACGCGGGGACGGCGATCGAACTCGTCGAGGAGCGCAACGACAAGCGGAAGGTCAAGCGCTACTTCGTCAAGGCGTACCACACCCGCGCAGTAGCCGCGATTCGGATCGGCGAACTCGCCCAGGCCAAGTCGGACCTGTTGTTCGCCTCCAAGCGGGCCCCGGGCCAGGCCGCCTATCGGTTTCGGCTCGCCGTTGCCCAGTTCCGCCTCGGTGAGCACAAGCTTGCCGTCGAGTCCTGCACGGTCGCGCTCGCGATCAAGCGCGATACCGTCCTCGCCTCGGGCAAGCGACCCAACCCACTCAGCAGCTACCTCCGCGCGCGCTGCGTGGCGGGGCGCGCACAGGCCCGGTTCTTCCTAAACGACAAGAAGGGCGCCCTCAAGGACCTGGCCGAGGCCGCCAAGCTCACCCCCGATCACACCTACACGCCACTCTGGATCCACGCATTCGGAGGGAAGGCGTACAGCCTGGGGCGTCTCTCCAAGCACACCTACAAGAGCGAGGAGGACAAGTGGGTCCAGCAGATCCTCCTCCTCTATGCCGGCAAGAAGAGCGCCAAGGAGCTCCTGGCCACCGCGCAGGGCGCAGACAGCGAAGCCAAGGACGCGCGGCTGCTCCAGTCGCACTGCTACTTGGCTCTCCTGGCCGAGCGCAGCGGCGACACCCAAAAGGCCCGGACTCACTACGAGAAGGCGATCACGCACAAGGTGCTCGGCTACACCGAATACTGGTGGGCCAAGCTGCGCTTGGCCGTTCTCTCCGCCAAGTAACTACCCTCGCGAAGTCCCGGCGGAACTCCCCGCGAAATTCGCAAGGATCCGGTCGCCATGCGGCGTCAGGTAGGACTCGGGGTGGAACTGCACGCCCTCCAGAGGGAGCGTCCGGTGGCGCAACCCCATCAGCTCTCCCTCACTCGACCAGGCTGTCGCCTCGAGACATTCGGGGAGCGGCTCGCGGACCGTGAGCGAATGATAGCGGGCTGCGGGGAAGGGCGTCGGGAGCCCACTCAAGACACCGCAGCCCAGGTGGCGGATCGGCGTCGCCCTCCCGTGCAGAGGGCGCTCGGCCTCACTCACGACGCCGCCAAAGGCCTCGGCCAGAACCTGATGCCCCAGGCACACCCCCAGCAAGGGGAGGCGAGCGTCCGCACAGGCTGCGACGAGCTCGAGACAGAGGCCCGCGTCCTGAGGCCGCTTAGGACCCGGCGAGAGCAAGACTCGCTCTGGAGCCCAACCCAATGCGTCTGTGACGCTGATCGCGTCGTTGCGCTCGACTCGGACCTCGTGGCCCCAAGCCCGGAGAGGCTGGACGAGGTTGTGGGTGAACGAATCGTAGTTGTCGACGACGAGGATCCGCACCGGCCGCCCTCGCTCAGACGCGGCGGAGGGTCGCGAGGACGGTCGCGCTCATGGCCTGGCCCGTGCCGACCGGCCCCAACCCTTCGCGAGTCTTCGCCTTGAGGTTGACCTGGGACACCTCCAGCCCGAGCGCCCGAGCCAGGCTCGCCCGAATCTCGGCCTTGTAGGGCTTGAGCTTCGGACGCTCGGCGTCGATCACGGCGTCCACATAGGAGACCTCAAACCCGTGAGCGCGCACGTCGCGGAGGGCATGCGCCAAGAGCTGAATCGAGTCGGCGCCTTCGTAGGCCGGATCGTCGTCTGGGAAGTGCTCGCCTATGTCCCCGAGCCCAGCGGCGCCGAGGAGAGCGTCGATCACTGCGTGGGTCAAGACGTCAGCGTCGGAGTGGCCCAACAGCCCGAGCTCGAACGGGATCTCGACTCCCCCCAGGATCAGCGGACGATCGGGAACGAGTCGGTGGAAGTCGGTCCCGATGCCGCAGCGAGTCTCGTAGCGATTCCCCGAGACGACCTCGCTGGCCGCGCTGGCCGCAGCCGAGACCGCGCCCCCCGCAGCCTTGGCGGCCGCCTGGAGCGTTCCGCGCAGATCAACGGTCGGGGCGTCGCTCTCAGCGAGGGCCTCGCGCAGGGTCGCTGCCGTGCTGCGCGCCTCGCGGGCCACGCTCGTCGCCTCGTCCGAGACGAGCTCGCTCAGGCCACCAAAGAGCTGGCTCAGCTGCCGCTTGGCCGTCTTGAGCTGACCCCGCAGCTCTCCGACTGGATCCTCGCGGTCCGACGCTCTGGCCACGAGGATCGCGCGCGCCCGCTCGAGGTCCTCGGCCGTGGTGACCTTGAAGTTGGACTCCGGGCTCTCGACGACCACGACCGGGTGCCCGCACCGCTCGAGGGCCGACGCCTCGTCGGTGACCTCTGCTCCCGTCGCCTCGGCGTCGGCGAGGGCCTCGATCAGGGTCACTCGCCGCGCGATCTGCGGGGTCTGAGCCCGCCAGATTCGCTCGCGAGGGACCGTCTCGACGACGAGCCCCCCGTCCTCGACGCGTTTGATCGTGCCGCGAGCAGGCGTCGCGAGGAGCGCCGCCCCGACTTCGCGGGCTCGCTCGAGAGCGTGGGCCACGACCGCGGAATCGACGAGGGGCCGCGCTGCGTCGTGCACGAGGACCCACTCGCTCTCTGCGGCCTCGCAGCCGAGCCGAACCGAGTCCTGTCGCCGCGCGCCACCTGCCACAAAGCGCGTCGCGCCTGCTGCGCGGAGCTTCGGGCCGAGTCCACCTTCCTCCAAGTCCGCCAGCTCCTCGGCGTGAAGGACGACCACGACTTCACTCACGGCTGGGACCGCAGCCAAGGCGGACACGCTCCACTCGACGAGCGAGCGCCCGCCAATCTCGACGACCGCCTTGCGGGGGGCGTTCGGGCCGAGTTCCTTCGCGAGACGGGTTCCGAGTCCCGCCGCCACGATCACAGCGCTCGCGCTCATAGGTCCTCCAGCTCGCGCAGATCGTCTGCGAGCAGCTCTTGATCGCTGGCGGAGATCGCGAGCACGTCCAGCTCGGCGCACACGCAAGGCACTCCCAGCAACTCACTGAACGAAGGGTCACTCCGGCCCCCGTCGCCCGAGATCAGCTCCTTTATGTAGGTCCCGCTCTCGGTCTCGATCTCGATCACGAACTCCAACCCCTCGGCCTCGAGAGGCTCTGGCCGGGCTTGATCAATGTAGCGAGGGCGGACCTTGTCGCTCCGGCGGTGAGAGACCCGGGTCGGAGTCCGCTGCTCGACGATCGTCCCGCTCAAGTCGGCCAAGGCGGCGACCCGAGCCGGATCCAGCGGCGCCTCCGCCCGGACTCGGGCCCGGTAGTGCTTGTCGGCGGCAAACTCCTTGATCCGCGCCACGGTTGAGCGGGGGACGCGACGGAGCGGGGCGGCCAAGGTCGCCACGTCGGGGTAAGCCGCGTCGATTGCCTCCTTGAGAGCCACGAGGTCGACCTCGCGTCGCCGCGGCGAGCGCAGCTCGAGCACGAAAGGTCGCCCCCCCTCGAGGCAGCGGACGTCGACGTCCTCGCGCCCCATTCCATGAAGGCGAATGTCCTCGGCCAAGTGGGCCTCTTGGGCCAGCTCGCCGAGGTAGTCCTGCAGACAGCGCGTGTATTTCAAGCCGCTCTGGCCACAAGCCTCGCAGCCCGCTCGCTGACAGTGGTCGCAGGCCCAATTCGCGGGCGTCTGCGGCAGATCCCGGCTCAGCTTCTGGTAGCGGCTGTAGAGGAAGACCGGACGGATCGTGGTCTTGACTTGTCCACTTGGGACGTCGTAGACGAACAGCAGCTCCGGACGCTCGAACTCGACGTGGCGTTCGGGCCAGGCCACGGAGAGCGCGACTCCGACGTTGCGCTTGATCCCGGACTTGAACTCGTAGACCTCGTGTTCGGGGAGAGTCTTCCAACTCTTGGGGCCCTGGACGCCGACCTTGAAGTTTCGGAACTCAATCGACTCGGCCGCCTCGAAGCAGCGCTCGAGGGCTTGGGCAATGTGGGGATCGAGTTCGGGGAGCGTCGTCACGGGCTCATTGCAACCCGAGCGCCCCCCTCGGGCCAGGCTCGCTTCGCAAACAGCGAGCTCTTTAGGCCGACTTACCGCTCGAGGCGAGGAACGAAGTCCCACTGCTCGATCAAGCCAGGCTGGGTGGTCCCGAGCCAGCGAGAGGTGAACACCTCGCCGCGTGGAGTCAGCTGAATGTCGTACACGACGCCCTGCTCGTCCATTTTCGTCGCGATCTCCTCGCCCGTGAGCGGGTCCCAGGCCCGCAGCTCGCCGGTCCCCTCAGCTTTGCCTGAGCTCGAGAGGAGGAGTCCGCTCGGGAGGAAGCGGAGCCCGCGGATCTGCTGACTGTGAGCCGTGACCTCGCTCGAACCGGCTAGGAGGCTCGTGGTTCCGGTCTTGGCTTGGATCCCAGCCAGGCTGCGCTGCATGACGCCCTCGTAGTTGTAGATCCGAATCTCCTGAACCCAGAGCACCGCTAAGGCGAGGAGATCCTGGGTCGGGTGGAGCTGAATGTTGCCGCCCGACCCTGGCAGGTCGACCTCGAACACCTTCGTCGGGGGGAGGGTCGCGATCGACCAAGCGATCAGGCGCCGATCGGGCGCGTCCGCGTCGGCTTGGATCCTCATTCCGCAGGTCGCGAACAAGAGCTTGCGCTCAGAGTCGATCGCGATCGAGGCGACGCGGGAGCGGAGGTCGGTAAGCGTCGCGATCTTGGTTGGAAAATGCCCCGTGGTGGCCTCCTCCCAGCTGACCCCAACGACGGTCCCGTCCCGGTGCCCAACCCAAATCGTCTGACCGTCGGTCGCGACGCTCGTGGCGTGTTGCGTGTGGGTCTGGGTGCTGAGCTGCTCACCCACGGGCGAGAGGAGGCTCAAGGTCTGGAGGTGGTTGGTGCCCTTGACCCGGATCCAACTGTGGCAGCTCAGCAGAACCCAACCCCGAGGCCCGGCTGCACAGTTCGTGAGGCTCCTGGTGAGGATCCGCTCGGGAGGCTGGCCGGGGCTCCAATCCCATGCCTGAGACTCCCCTTGCAGCACGAGCCGCTCCCCCCAGGGCACGATCCGAGTCCACTGCGGACTGGGCAGAGCCCAGCTCTGGACCGGCTCCTTGAAACCCCGCGCGAGGTAGACCCGCCGAAGCTGAGCGCCCTTGGGGTGATCCGGGAAGTCACGCAGCCAGGCAGCGATCAGACGGCGCCCCTCCTCGCCAGAGGCCACCCGGGCCCTGGAGAGTTCGCGAAGGGGGTCCGGCGCGCGAACTCGCCGAGTGCGGGTCGGCCTCGGCTCCACGCTTGGGCTGGGGACCGCCGCAGGCTCCTCCCGAGTCCCCCAGGCCAACCCGGCCGCCAACAAGAGGAGGGCGAACCCGATCCCCGCGAGCCAGCGCGGAAGCGAGGAAGAGGGGGGAGCGGCAGCGACGCGCTCGCCCCCGAGGTAGCGCTGGAGGTCGGCTGAGAGTTCAGCTGCGGTCGCGTAGCGCTGGTCTGGGTCCTTGGCCATGGCGCAACGAAGAATCGCCTGGAGCGCCGGCGACGCTGCGGGCCACTCGGGCTCATCTCGGCACACCGCCGCCAAGAGGCCGATCAAGTGATCTGACTCGAAAGGCGGGCGCCCGGCCAAGAGCATGAACAAGATCACGCCGACCCCGTAGACGTCGGTCGCAGGACTCAGATCGCGCTGGCCCGACGCCTGCTCAGGGCTCATGGCGTAGGGCGTCCCCACGATCTGACCCGTCCTGGTCAAGCGGTCGGAGTCGGCCGCTAGGGCGAGGCCGAAGTCGAGGAGAACCGGAGTGCCGCGATCGGCTCGGAGCACGACGTTGTCCGGCTTCACGTCTCGGTGGAGAAGGCCGACCGCGTGGATCGCCGCGACCGCCTCGGACACGCCAAGCGCCAACTCGGCGGCGTCACGTTCGGGCACGCGCCCACTCATGGCGAGCTTGCCAAGCTCTTGGCCGGGCACGAGGTCCATGACATAGAACAACCCGGCCGGGTCCTCGCCCACGTCATGAATCGCGACCACGTTCGGGTGGCGGACCTGCGCCAGCGCCCGAGCTTCGCGCACAAAGCGCGTCGCGGCCTTCCCTTCGGCCCGCGCATGGGGGAGGAGCTTGAGGGCCAACCGACGGTCGGTGTGGGGATCGTGGACCTCGTAAACGGTCCCCATGCCGCCCTGGCCAAGGTGCCGGACGATCTCGTAGACCCCGATTCGTCGACCGATTCCCGCCATTGTGGGCAGTGTGGCGCCCCGGCTGGCGGTTGGCAAACCGGCTACCCGATCGGGGGTTGGGCTGGCAACATGAGGCCCATGGCTCGCCCCCTCGCTCGACTCGTTGGCCCCGCCGGTTTCACCCGCGACTTCTTCGCAGGGAGCGCTTCGTCGGCCGTTCCGCTCCCGCTCGAGCGGAGGCCCGCGCCTGGCGGCGCTCCGCGAATGCGCTACGTGGCAGACGCCATTCGCAAGGACGCCCTGGCTTGGCTCTTTGGCCGCGAGGGGGGCGGCTGGCAAGAGCTCAAGATCGTGGCGGGTGGGCGGCGCCACGAGCTACGACTCTGGGACGAGAAGATCTTCTCCCGTCTCGACGTCCGGTTCGGGGACGGGCCGCTCAAGCTTTTGGTGGCCGCCATGGAGAGCCGCTGGAGCCCACCACAGCTCCCCAAAGGCCTGGCCAAGGCCGCGACTCAGGCTGACGTCTCGACGGGCGACTTGATCGCCTACCACCGAATCGCCGATCGGCTCCTCAGGCTGGCGAAGGGTCCCGAGACGGCACGCTGCCTCGTCTGCGCTGCCGGACTCGAGAAGGGCCCTGGCCAGAAGCGCAGCTGCCCAGTCTGCGGCACGAAGCTCCACGCCCGTCTCTCTCCGCCGAGCGAGCGGGAGACCCGGATCCAGGCCCTGATCGAACTCAGCCCGCTGACGCAGCTCTTTCGCTCGAGCGAAGCCGGTCGGACGCCGGCCAAGCTACGAGCTGCCCTCGCTCCCCTCTTCAAAGGCGAACGCCCGGTCCTGTTGAGCTACATGGCGGCGAGCCTCGCCAAGTCCTGGCTCCGCGAAGAGCGCCGGCGGCGAAAGCTCTCCGCCGAGCGAGCGCAGACGAGCTACGCCCAGAGCGCGCGCCTGCTCGAAGCTTTCGTGAGCCACTGTGGCCCTCGGCCCGACGCGCTCCGTCCGCTAATCGAGTTCTACCGGACTTATGTCCTCGAGCACGGCGGCCGCGCCCCGGTCACCGAGGCGCTGCGGGAGCAAGCCCAGAGCTTCGACCGAATCAGTGAGCGCGACGCGTTCATGAAGACCGCCAGCGAGCTCTTCGTCCCCGCGCGCGCGATCCAAACCGCCGTCGACCTCGCCCTCGCGACTTCCTTCGTGGATCGGAGCGAGGCTCAAAAGGTGCTCCTGAGCGAGTATCACGAGAGCTTCCGCGGGGAAGTCGCGGCAGAGATCGAGGCGATTCGCCGCGAGCTGGCAAGCGAGGTCGGCTAGTGGCTGGACCCGGAGATGCCGGTACACGTGAATGTAGGGGCG
>JAESQQ010000081.1 GCA_016765095.1 Planctomycetota bacterium
CGGGTTTCTCCGCGACGTCGTCGTCGGGTTTCTCCGCGACGTCGTCGTCGGGTTTCTCCGCGACGTCGTCGGGAGTCGGAAGAGGAGAGCCCTGTTCGTCCAGGAAGCGAGCCAGGAGTCGGTGCCAGTTCGCTTCTGCGCGGAGCCCAGCCAGGACTGAGGTGAAGCCGAACTGGAGTCGGTTGAGCATGGCCAAGCCGCGGTGCTCGGTGTCGGGGTAGCCCTCGCTCCAGGTGATCCTGGCCCCGATCTTGGCGCCGCTCGCGGTCTGGGCGTAGACCTCGCGGGTGTACTCGTCGCTGTAGCGGAAGGGCTCGTCCTTGTGGATCGGCCGCCAGAGGTAGGTCACGTATCTGAACATGAAGTCTTTGGCGTCGTCCGGAGCGTCGCCGGGGTAGCCGAGCGCTTTGGGTAGGTGCTCGCGAACGAAGGCCTCGTCTCCGCGCCACCAGGCCCGGACCAGTTCGCCGAATCCGTTCGGAACCTCGATCGGGAACTCCTGGACGCAGCCGAAGTCGAGGAACCCAACTCGCCCTTCGCCCAAGAACACGTAGTTCCCTGGGTGGGGATCTGCGTTGAATAGGCCGTGGCGGTGGAAGCTCCCAAACACGAACTCGTAGAGGACCTCCGAGGTGCGGTCGATCTCCTCTTGGGGGTGGTTGTCGCGAAACTCGTAGTAGGTCTCTCCCACGAGGAGCTCGCTCGTCAGGACCCGGCGTGTCGAGAACTCCCGATACACCTCCGGAATCACGATCCGGTCGTCGTGGGCGTAGAGCTCGCGGAAGCGCTCCTGACTGGTCGCTTCCCGCTCGTAGTCGAGCTCTTCATGGATCTTCGATCGAATGTCGTTGAGGGACTGGCTAATGTCGAGCTTGCCCAAGGTCGAGCGGCGAATCACTGCCTCGAGGAGACCGAGGTTCTTGAGGTCGCTGGCTATGACCTCCGCGATCCCCGGATACTGAATCTTGACCGCGACTGGCGTCCCGTCGGGGAGCTCTGCGCGATAGACCTGGCCAATGCTGGCCGACGCGATCGGCTCGTCGTCGAAGCTGCGAAACACCTCGTCGGGTGGCTCGCCGACTTCGTCTATGAACACGTTGAGCATTTCAGCCAGCGGCACGACGGGCGCGTTCGACTGAAGGCTGGTCAGGATCTCTTGGTAGGCAGGTCGGACGTCGTCTGGCATCCAATCGTCCACATAGGAGACGATCTGGCCGGCCTTCATGGCCAAGCCCTTCATGTTGCCCAGGATCTTGACCGCGTGCAGCGCTGCCTGGCGGTGATCGGCGAGCTCGCCCTCGCTCGCGCCGCTCTGTTCGCTGGATTGTGTCGCGCGTCGGGCGAGCCCCAACGCCAAGCGAGCGCCGGTTCCCGTCGCGAGGCGAGCGAGCTGAACGGTTCGCCCCAAGCGTGAGGCGGGCGGCTTTTGACCCTTGGCCATGGTCAGACCATAACCAACCCGAGTCCTCCTTCCCCAGAGGAAGGGGGGATCGAGAGTCGGCGACGCAAAGAGGGCCGCACGGGAGGGACACGACAAGCCCGGACACGACAAGCCCGGACACGACAAGACCCCGGAGGGTTAGTCCCGGGGTCTGGGTCTAGGATCCAGGCTAGGCCTGGCCTCGAGGAGGCAGCCCCGATCTACTCGTCGTGGCCGTCGTCGTGGCCGTCGTCGTCGTCTCCGGCCCTTCCGCTAGGCGTGCTGAGGTCTCCACCCGGGGCGTCGCCGCCCTTGATCTTGAGCTCCTTCTCGATATCCGCCATCAGGTTCTTGTCCGAGCCCTTGAAGTCTTTCTCGTAGTGATTCCGAGTGCCGTTCTCGGCAATGTTCTTGCTCGAGATCGTTTGGGCACCGCCGCCCGGGTCCGAGGGGAGGTATTCCCCAAAGAGCTCTTGCCAGACGAGGGAAATCGCGAGGCCCGTCCCGATCATGGAGACCAGGAGGAGGGTCGTAGCGATCGGGTGGCTCGGCGGCCGCGAAATGATCTCTTGTTCGTCTGCCATGTTGCCCTGCTTACTGGAGGCGGGTCGCGGCGGTGTCGCCGGACTGAACCGTCTCGCCCTCAGCGGTGAACAGGACGCGACAGCCAGCGCTGTCACGGAGCACGCGCTCGACAATGACCTTGCCGACGAACTTGCTACCTCGATAGACCGAGAACCGGAAGCCAGCCTCGACCTTCTCGTCGGCGCCAACCGAGAGCAGGACCAGCGCAGGCTTGACGTCTGTCTTGACCGCGAGGACTTGACCGTCGATCGCGGGGACAGGCGGGCCTGGGAGGAGCGAGGCGAAGTTGACGCCCTGGTTCTCCGCCATGGCGATCAGGAGCTCCTTCTCGCGCAGCTTAATGCGAGTGCCTGAGTAGGTCTCGCGGAGGTTGCCGAGATCAGCTTCGAGTTGACCCGTCAGGTTGGTCAGGCGAGCCACCTGCCCCTCAGAGATCTCGCGTCGCGAGGTCGCCTTGTCGAGGTCGGTCTTGAGGGTCGTGTTCTGACCCGTCAACTCAGTGTTCTGAGTGCCGAGGGCGCGGATCGTCGTCTTGTCCCGAGTCGCCTCGGCTTCCAACGAAGTCGTGCGGGACTTTTCGGCGCTGAGCGCCTTGCCCTTTTGCACGGCCTGGAGGATGGCGACGTCCAACTGCGACTTGAGGAACGTGATCTCGTTCTCCTTCGCCGTGATCAGTTGGTTCTTTGCCGAGACGAAGTTCCGCAGAGCTTCGACTTCCTTGGCGGAACGCGACACCATGGTCGAGTAGCGGCCCTTGAGCTTTTGATAGCTGGTCCGCCAGTCCCGTTTGTGCTGGTAGAGAGCACCGGTGAGACCGAGGTAGGTCATGATGAGAATGGTCTGTAGGACGATGAAGACCTTGGCGAGAAGACTCATAAGTCTATACACCTCCCCTTTTGCGATGGTCGGTCCCTAGCGCGATAAGGGACTTCGTGTGGCGCGCATTCTATGCCTGGACCTCCGAAGAGGTCAAGCGGGTGGGTGATGACCATTCGATGACTGGCCCTCATCCGGCTGAAGTGCCTCAACCCCTTTGATACCAAGGGGATCGGGCAGCCCAGCCGGCCTAATCGTCCCGCTTTATCTTCGCTGCGCGATCAAAGATATCGTCAATTGCGTTCTTGCCGACGAGCCCGGAGCGGAAACTGGTCTTTCCTTTCGGGGGTGAAGGAGCAGGCGAAGGCACCTCTGGGTCGGCGTCTTCGACGGTGCCGAAGCCGGCCGCTTCTTCGGCCGCTTCTTCGTCGGCGTCTTCGACGGTGCCAAAGCCGGCCGCTTCTTCGTTGGCGTAGGTCTCTTCGCCTTCGTTGGCGTAGGTCTCTTCGCCTTCGTTGGCGTAGGTCTCTTCGCCTTC
>JAESQQ010000786.1 GCA_016765095.1 Planctomycetota bacterium
CAAGCCACCCAGCAAGGCGGCGTGAGGTGGATTCACGTCATCTGCACCCAGACCCTTTCGACACTCAACTCTTCCTAGTAAAGCGGAGCGCGATTCTGAGCGAGGTCGCCTTCATAGCGAACGGGAGTCATGAGACCACCCTCGTGGGCGACCTCTCAGAATCGTGGCCTCCGGTTTAGGCCTCCGATTTAGGCCGCCCGTCCCGTCGCGAGCCTCCCCTCCCGTGCTCGGTCTCACTCGGTCGTGCTCGTCCGTGGATCCTTCGTCCTTAGCGGACGGAGCGGCTTGAACGCGCGGGGGGGGAGCTGGAGGCGAGAGCGGTTCTCAACGCAGAGAATCGCAGAGAAACGCCGAGGGCCGCGGAGATCAGGAGGTTTAGCAAATGCTCTTGACTCGCTGCCAGGGCGCTGGGCGTCGCGCGGTGCCAGTGCGAAGAAAATGGGGAGAGATCCTCTCCCTTGCTACCACTATTGGCCTCGCCACCGAATCCGAGCGCTTCGCTGTAGTTCCCGACCTCTGCGGCTCTCGGCGAGTCTCCGCAATCTCCGCGGTGAGAACTGTCGAACTCGCAACAGCCTCTCGTGCTCGTGCTCGTCTCATGCTCGTCCCCCGCGGGGAGGGTAGGATCCCTCTGTGCAGATGGGCCTCCCAGAGTTCTTGGCGCGCTACGGCGGAAGTCCCCGCGAGGAGTTCGAGAGCAGGGTGCAAGTTCCGCACCTGATCTTCCCCTCTCAGCCAGAGGGGCGGAGTCGACTTCCCTTCCTCACGACCCGCAAGAAGGGCGGCAAGCTCCGCGAGACGATCGAGGACGCGAGCGCGATCGGGCTCTACGGGCTGCCGACCGAGCTCGGGCAACTCGCGGCCGTCGGCCGCTCCGGCGGGAACGAGCTCGTGATCCGCTCGGGCGAAATCAGCAAGGTCCACTGCTTTCTTCGACGCACAGACGGGGGGTGGGAGGTCAAGGACGCCGACTCCGCCAACGGCACCTGCCACAACGGAACTCCCCTCACCCCCGAGACCTGGATGGAGTTGAGCGACGGCGACGTCCTCCTGATCGCCGACTTCCTCGAGATCCACTGCCTGGCACCACGAGCGCTCTTTAGCCTCCTGAAGAGCCTCCGCTCCGAGGACGCCCCGCCGCGCGATCCGCCCGACCGCAGTCGGTCCCGGCGGTTCTTTGCCGTCCTGGACGAAGGTCCGGTCCGGGAACACGTCCGCCAGACGGTGGCGCGCTACGGAGAGTTCCATTGCAGCCGGCTCTGGAGCGATCTGGCCCCGCTGATCTGGTCCGCCAACCCCGGGGACGTCGTCCTCTGCACACCCGTCATGTATGGACTGCGAACCGACGAATTCTGCCGAATTGTGGCGCGCCACAGGGCAGACCTCGAGCAAATCCTGATCGGCAGCGACCCCTCTCTCCCCGACGCGGTCACCCAGCTCCCGCTCGGAATGCTCAAGCACGAGCTCGAACGCCGCTTCGGCAAAAAGGCTGAGCACCGCTAGCGCGCCAGCACGGCGGCGCGGATCGTGGCGGCTCCGCCCTGATGCAGAACACGCGCTGCGGCTCGAAGAGTGGCCCCGCTGGTCCGCACGTCGTCGACCAAGAGGATCGGACGCCCCTCGACCCCAGGCGCTCGGCGGAGCCCGAACGCTCCCCGGACGGCCTGGGCGCGCTCGCGCCGGGGAACGCCGTAGAGAGGTGCCGTCCAACGCCGGCGCAAGAGCGGCTCGCCGAGTTCGAGATCGAGAGCGCTGCTGAGTCCTCGAGCGACTTCCTGGGCCTGGTTGTAGCCGCGCTGGAGCCGACGGACGGAATGAAGAGGAATCGCGACCACGAGGGTCGACGCGTCGAGGCTTGGGATCGCGGTCTGGACCCGGTCCGCGAGAGCGGCTCCTAGCGGTGGACCCAAGCTGGCCATGCCCTCGTACTTCAGCCGCCGGACGAGGGCTCGCCCAGGCCCCCGGTAGCGCCAGAGCGCGATCGTCTCCTGGACTCGCCCCCGAGCCTGACCGACGCACGCGGAACAGCGAGCACAGCTCAAGAGCCCCGGCCCACGAGCGCGTCCGCAGCCCGCGCAGGCGACGTCGATCCAAGTCAGGCTCCGTCGGCAAGGGAGGCAGAGCGCACCCGGCCAACCTGGAGTCGCCTCGGGGAGGGGGTCGCGGCAACCGAGACAAGCGATCGGAGCGACGAGCGAAACCAAGCCAGCGAGCAAGTCCTCCCACCCTTGAGCCCACCGAGACCCAGGCAGAGAAGCGGCGAATCTAGTGAGCCTGGGGTGGAGGGAACGCGACACGCCGGAAGACTAACACGACCCGAACAAAACCTCCCCGGCAATCTGAATCGACCTCAGAGCGAGGTTCCTGAGACCCCACCAACCCGACGATTCGACAGTGTCCTGCCGTCGCGGTAGGGTCGAAGCCCGATCGGCCGCACGAGCGATCTCTCCTCGAGCGGTTCCAGACGAGGTTCAGCCTCGCCAGAAAGGAGGCGCCTGCGTGAGGGAGGGACACACCGCCCTGGGATACGTCCGCACCAGCGGCGACGACGAGTCCGATCCGCTGACGTCTGCCGACTGGCAAGTCGGCGCGATCAATGCCTACGCGGAGCTGCGCGGCCTCCACGTTCAAGAAATCTTGGTCGACGCTGACGTGCCGGGAGCCATGCCACACGAAGCGCGGCCGGCCGCATCCGAACTTGAGCGGCGCGTGCACAGCCCCCGGATTCACGCCGTGTTGGTGACCCGCCTCGATCGCCTGTTCAGTTCAACGCGCGAGTGTCTGCTGACCGTCGCGCGCTGGCGAGACGCGGGGGCGATCGTGCACGTGCTCTCGATCGCGGGAGAGCCGACCCGACTTGACTCTCCTCAGGGCGAGCTATTGCTCGCTCTCTTGGCGGAGGCGGCGTCCATGGAAGAGCAGGCCGGCGACGGAGCCTCGCTCCTCAAGACCCTCCACAAGCGCAAGCGAGGTTCGAAGCTTCGACTCGGAGAGAAAGTCGTCCGAGGATATGTGGTGCCGGACCCAGTGGAGGCGCACGCCGTGCGTCGAATCCAGCAGCTGAGCGATCAAGGAAAGTCGCTCCGACTCATAGCCGAAGCCCTTGACCAGGAAGGCGTGCCAACCAAGCGCCGGGCGTCGGGCTGGTCGAAGGAGGCGATCCGCCTCATCCTGAAGCGAATCGAGGAAGGCCAGGTTCCCAACCTGAGGGCTGACGCATCCGTGGACGCGTAACCCCTTTGTCTTTGGCGTATTCACGTCAAAACTTTCAATTCTCTTGACGGTGTCGCCACACCCTCGGTAGATTCCTGCCTACCGCAACTCGCATGTCGCGAAGATGGGTAGAGGAATCACGCACGGGAGGGGATCATGTCCTCGCCCACCGGAGGAAAGCCACATGGACACAATGTTCTCAATCTACGTCGGCTGTCTGATTCTTGGCGGCGGCCTCATCCTCATCTCGTTCTTCTCGGACACCGACCACGACGCAGATGTGGATGTCGACGTCGACGTTGACTTCGATATCGACGCGGACCATGACGTCGACGTCCCGCAGAGCGTTGACGTTGGCGACGCCCTCTGGCTCCCGATCCTCTCGCTCCGGTTCTGGATCTTCTTCACGGCCTTCTTTGGCCTGACCGGAACGATGCTCCATCTCCTCGACCAAATGTCTTGGAAGGGAACCCTCGGCGTCAGCGTCGGCATGGGTGTCGGCTCGGGCTGGCTGGTCTCCTGGATAGTCCGGCGACTGCGGAGCGACAAAGTCGACAGCAACATTGATCCCGAACGAGACTACGTCGGCACCACGGGTCAGGTGATCCTGAGCATAGAGCCCGAGAGCCCTGGTTCAGTTCGGCTCAACGTCAAGGGCGTCGATATCGATCTGACAGCAATCACAGAGGGCGCCGTGACCCTGAGTCCGGGCACCCAAGTCAAAGTCCAGCGCTACAGCCAGAGCACCGTCTGCGTGGTCCCGCTCAGCGAGAAGGAGGCGGCCTGACACGGCCAGCCTCTCCAATGGCTCCGCTTCGGCAGAGCCACTGGCGTTTCCCACACACTTTCAGTCAAGAGCGCTCAACTCACGGTCGGGGAGAGCGCCTTCTCGCAACGACCCCATCCGGGGTCGTTCGTAATCAGCCAAGGAGGGTTGAGTGATCGGTTTGCCTCTATTGTTAGCTGCCAAGGAAGGCGGCTTGGAGCTTTTCTTCGCGGTCGTCGCCGGCAGCGTCGCCACCTTGATCGCCACGCTCGGCCTGATCTGGATGGTCAAGCAGTTCCTGTTCATATGCCGGCCTAACGAGCTCCTCGTGTTCTCGGGCCGCGCCAACAACAAGAACGGGCTCGGCTACCGAATGATCAGCTCGGCGACGGGCAAAGGCCGCGGGTTCCGCGTCCCCTTCTTCGAGACGGTTCAACGAATCGACCTCTCGCTCATGGAAGTCGAAGTCTCGACCCGGAGCGCGTTCTGTCGAGGCGGCGTTCGCCTCAACGTGGACGCGATCGCAAACGTCAAGATCAGCTCGGACGACCGAGTCGTGCGAAACGCGATCGAGCGCTTCTTGGGCCAAGACCGACACGAAGTCATGGAGGTCGCCAAGAACACCCTCGAGGGTCACCTGCGCGCTGTCCTGGCGACGCTGACGCCCGAGGAGGTCAACGAAGACCGGCTCAAGTTCGCCCAGAACATGGGAGCCGAAGCCGAAGCCGACCTCAACAAGCTGGGTCTCCACCTCGACACGTTCAACATTCACAGCGTGAGCGATATCCCCGGATCGAGCTACTTGGCTGAAATCGGCCGCAAGTCGATCGCCGAAGTGCTCAAGAACGCCGAAGTGTTCGAGGCCGATAGCGATCGCCAAGCGGCGGAGTCCGAAGCGCAGTGCAAGGCCCGCGCGGACGTCGCGGCCGAGCAAGCGGAGTCGATCATTCGCGTCCGCAGCAACGAAATGGACGAGGAGATCGCGAAGCTGAACGCGGCCGCCTGCTCAGCCGAGGAGTCGGCCGAAGCCGCCCGC
>JAESQQ010000787.1 GCA_016765095.1 Planctomycetota bacterium
ATTGGACGGCTCACAACACGCCTTGGTAGGGGCGGGGTTTACCCCCGCCCAGCCCCCAGACCTTGCCGCTCGGCCTCTCCTGGAGCCTCCCGCGCACTTAACCGTCGCTACCTCAGGAGCTGTAACCCCCGCACCCTACGGATCGCACTGGGTCCCCCCCGAATCGCGCAATCCGCTCTCGTAGGGGCGGGGTTTACCCCCGCCCGCCCCTGAGGACGCGCCGAGCGGCCCTCTGGAGGCCTGGTGACTCTAACGGGACTGACCGTTGCTACGTCATGCAGGGAACCGTCTAGTCGTCGTCTCTGTCCTTCTTGCTCTTGCCCTTCTTGCTCTTGCCCTTCTTGCTCTTGCCCTTCTTGCTCTTGCCCTTCTTGCCCCGGTCGTCGTCGTCGCCGTCGTCGTCGTCGTCGTCGTCGTCGTCGTCGTCGTTGGACGTCTCGAGTGCGCGGCAGCGAACAGGCTTGGCAGGTGGCCGACAGCGAAGCACGACCCGGCTGACGGCGCGTTTTTTGCCCCCCAGCTTGAGGTCGCGGAAGGACCCGGCGGACAGGACGAAGGCCTCCTTGAACTCGATCTTGCCTCCGCCCTCGAGGTAGACCGTAGCCCCGAGGCAGTCGAGTCGGCCTTCGCTCTCGATCCGGACCGTCTTGCGCCGCCGCTTGCGCTCGACGCTCAACTCCACCTCTGCCTTGCCCTTGGCGACGAGCGATTCGCTGGCCGTCCTCCAGCCTTTCCAGCGCTTCGCCCAGGCGTCGTCAGAGCTGCCTAGCGCTCGGCAGTAGAGCGGCCGCGCGAGCGGTCGACAGCGGAGCACGACTCGCTCGACGTCGACCGCGCGCTTTCCGCAGCGCAGATCTCGGAACTTGCCAGGCTCGAGCACGAAGGACTTCTTGAACTCGATCTTGCCCCCGCCTCGCAAGTGGATCGTGGCGCCCAGGCACTCGGCTCGCTCGGAGGTCTCGACACGCACCACGCGTCGTTTCCCGCGCCGAAGGCGGACTTCGATCGAGGTTTTGCCTGCCTCGCAGAAGGACTCGCCCGCCTCGCGCCAGGCCCGACGCTTGGGCCAAGCCTTGGCCTTCGTGCGCCGTCCCCTCTTGGCCTTGCGGCGCTTGGCGTCTGCCTTCTCGCGGGCGACGCGGACCCTCTCTGCGTATTCGGCTTGCTCGCGCTCGGCCTTGTCGCGGGCTTCTCGCTCGCGCTTGGCCTTTTTGCGTTTGGCCTTCTCGTGCTCGGCTTTGTTGTGCTCGGTCTTGGTTTTCTTCTCGCGGGCCTTCTTCTCGCGGGCCTTCTTCTCGCGAGCGGTCCTCTCGCGGGCAGCCTTCTCACGCTTGGCCCGGTCGCGCTCGGCCGCTTCGCGAGCGGTCTTCTCGCGGGCGGCTTTCTTGAGCCTCTCCTCGCGGGCCTTCTTCTCGCGGGCAGCCTTCTCCGCCTTGTGAGCGGCCTTGGCCGCTTCGACGCGCTCGATTTTCTCTCGCTCGGCCTCCTCGCGGGCCTTCTTCTCGCGTTCGGCCGTCTCTCGCTCGGCCTTCTCTCGCTTGCTCTTCGCGCGGGCCTTCTTCTCGCGGGCTTGCTTCTCGCGGTCGGCGCGAGCAGCCTCCTCGTGGGCCTTCTTTTCGCGATCGGCTTTTTCGCGAGCAGTCTTCTCCCGCTTGCTCTTCGCTTGGGCCTTTTTCTGGCGGGCCTTCTTCTCACGGTCGGCTTTCTCGCGCGCAGCCTCGGCTCGGGCACTCTCGTCTAGCCTCTTCTGGCGGGCCTTCTTCTCGCGGGCCGCTTTCTCCTTGAGGCGGAGCTCTCGCGCAGCCTTCTCGCGGGCCTTCTTCTCGCGTTCGGCTTTCTGCTCGTGCTCCGCCTTCTCGCGGGCTTTCTGCTCGTGCTCGGCCTTCTCGCGCGCCTTCTTCTCCACTTTGGCCCTTTCGCGGGCCTTCCCTTCGCGCTCGGCTTTCTCGCGCTCGGCTTTCTCGCGCTTGGCCTTCTCGCGCTTGGCCTTCTTGCGCTTGGCCTTCTTGCGAGCGGTCTTCTCGCGGGCGGCTTTGACACGCTCTGCCTTCTCGCGTTCGGCCTTCTCCTGAGCCTTCTGTTCGCGCTCCGCCTTCTCGCGCTTGGCCTTCTCGTGGGCCTTCTTCTCGCGAGCCCTCTTCTCGCGGTCAGCCTCTTCACGAGCCGCCTTCTCTCGCGCCGCCTCTTGGCGCTCCGCCTCGCGTTCTTGGGCGGCCCTCTTGCGAGCGGCCTTCTCGCGGGTGGTTTTCTCGCGGGCCGCTTTTTCGCGGGCCTTCTTCTCGCGTTCGGCCTTCTCGAGTTTGGCCTTCTCGCGGGCGGCCTGCTCGCGCCTCTTCTTGCGGGCGGCGTGTTCGCGGTCTGTCTTCTCCTTGAGTCGAGCGGCCTTGGCCGCTTCGCGTTCGGCCTTCTTGCGTTCGGCCGCCTCGCGCTCAGCCTTCTCGCGAGCAGCCTGCTCGCGCTCAGCCCGAATTCGATCTGCGAGTTCGCGAGCGGCTTTCTCGCTGGCGGCTAGCTCGCGATCGGCCCGTTCTTGCTCGTCCTCGGCCTGCTTGGCTGCGGCCGCTATGGCAGCGACCTCTGCCGCCTTCTCGAGCCTCCGGCGTTCGGCTCGCTCTCCCGCAGCCTTCTCCTTCGCGGCCGCTTCTCGCTTCGCCTTTCGCGCGGCTCTTCGCGCCGCTCGCTCGCGTTTGGCCTTCTTGCGGGCGGCTTTCTCGCGGTCGGCTCGCTCGCGTTTGGCCTTCTTGCGGGCGGCTGCCTCGCGGTCGGCTCGCTCGCGGTCGGCCCGCTCACTTTCAGCCTGCTCGCGAGCGGCTCGCTCGAATTCGACTCTCTCTCGGGCGGCCTTCTCGCGCGCACTCTCGCGCTGAGCAGCCCGCTCGCGCTCGGCTTGTTCACGCTCGGTTCGTTCGCGGGCAGCCTTCTCACGGGCAGCCTTCTCACGAGCTGCCCTGGCGCGCTCGGCTTGTTCGCGGGCGGCCTTTTTGCGGGTGGCCTCTTCGCGGGCCGCCTTGGCCTTCGCGCGTTCAGCCTTCTCGCGGGCAACCTGCTCGCGGGCGGCCCTCTCTCGGTCCGCTTGCTCTCGGTCCGCTTGCTCTCGGTCCGCTTGCTCTCGGGCGGCTTGGTCGCGCTTCCGAGCGGCCTTTTCGCGGGCGGCCTTTTCGCGGGCGGCCTTTTCGCGGGCGGCCTCTTCGCGGGCGGTTCGCTCGCGCTCAGCCTCGGCTCGGGCGGCTCTTGCGCGTTGGGCTGCTTCCCGGGCGGCTCGATCGGCGTCCGCGTCTCGGGGTATCGGGCGGGCGGCGAGGGGGCCTGGATCGAGGGGGCTCAGCGCACGGCAGCGGAGCGGGCGTCGAGGCGGTTGAAAACGGAGCACGACTCGAATCACGATTCGAGTTCGGGTGAGCCGGAAGTCTCGGTAGCGCCCAGGTCGGAGGACGAACGAGTCCGCGAAGCGCGAGGTCGTCCCGTCTTGGAAGTAGAGCGTCGCTCCCTCGCACTCAAGGCGGCCGCTGGCTTCGATTCGGACCGAGGTGCGTGGCTCCGGCGCGTCGAGGGCGATCTCACACGTCGTCGAGTCGGCTCCGACTTCGGCCTCCGCTCGGCTCTCCCAGCCGGTCCACGCCCGGGCCCAGCGCGAGGCCTTCGGCTTGAGCTTGCGTCGGCCGAAGAGATAGGCGCGCCCCGCAGTGCCTCGGCAGCGAAGAATGACGCGGTCGACTCGCCGAGGGGCCTTGGGGAGCCTGAGCGTCGCGGACCGGGCGCGCGCGGCGAGGGTTCCGCCCATGGGGGCCTGCCAGAACTGACGGCCCTCGAGTTGGAGGGTCAGGCGCTGAATCTGGAGCGCTCGGTCGCTGGACCAAAGGCAGACCTCTTGGAATCGGCCGAGTGTGGAGGGGACCCGGACGCTCGCGAGTCCGCGGCCGTTGAGCTTGAGCGCAGCCAGGCAGAGCCACCCTTCCTGAGGAGGGGGTGTCCAGGCCGCAGCCGGGGCGGGCGCGGGTTCAGGTTGGACGCGCGGCTCGGGGCGCGGTTTGGGGCGCGGTTTTGACTTTGGCGCGGAGCGACTGCGCGACGGAGTGCGCGGACGACTCACCTTGCGCGGACTGCTCACCTTGCGCGAGCGCTGCGTACTTCGTGAGCGACTGCTC
>JAESQQ010000788.1 GCA_016765095.1 Planctomycetota bacterium
CGGCGAGCGGCGGGTCGGGCGAGGTGGGGACTGAACTGCTGCCATTGGCGCTCCTGGTGTTGGCTGGGACTCTACCCAGTGCGATCCCCGTACCACCTCAGTGCCCGGCGCAATGGTGGCTAGACGCAGTCAGCGTCCCAGTTGCAGGTCAGGTGCAGCCCTCCCTGACCACAGCGGCGACAGGTGCGGAGAGCGCACGCCCTCCGAAGTCATCCCAACACTCGGCTCGACCTCACGTGACCCTGAAGGAGGCCGAGTCCAAAGCCCTCTGCTCCGTCGCGAACGGTGATCGATCTCAGCTATGGCTGCGCATGAGACGACCCACGGCGTGCGTCCCCTGGAGTGTGAGAGAGCGGCCCAAGTATCCAAGCGCGTTGCGTCGGAGGCATCCAACTCCGTTGCAGCAGAGGTATCCAGCCGTGTTGTCGGGCAAGCCGCCAGCTCGCCAAAGTGGCGAAACCCGACGGCCTCGTAGCTGTCGGGCAAGCCGCCAACTCGCCAAATGAAGCGTGCACGTGGCGCCATTGAGCCTTCGGCTCCGTCCGATTCCTCTCGCCACAGGGAATCTCAAGCCTGAGATCCTTGGTCCGTAAGGACTTGCGAGTTATAGACGGAGCATCACTACCTAACGTCTCGACGGTGCGTCGATAAGCGCAGAGATCGGTGGTTGAGGGCGTGAGGCGGTGAGGCACATGGCGATTGGGCTTAGGGCGATTCGCGTTTAGGGGGTGGCGGGCCCTTCGCCCCCCCTTGGGCCCCCTGATTTGGTTGGGTTGGGGCTGTCCTTGTTAGGGGGAGAGGGCTCCCCGTCGCTGCGCTCGTTCCTCGCTTCGCGACTCCCCTCCTGGGGTTTCACCCCAAGGGGGGGGACTCCGTCCCCCCTTGGGCCCCCCTGATTTGGTTGGGTTGGGGCTGTCTTTATTAGGGGGAGAGGGCTCCGCGTCCTGGGGTTCCACCCCAAGGAGCCCGATCCTGTCGCCGGCTCGCTACTCGAGGAGCCCCTGCAACTCTTGGAGGAGCAGGAGCGCGTCCATAGGCGTCGTCTCGTCGAGAGAGAGCTCGCGGAGGCGGGCCCGGAGCGGATCCTCGCTGACGCTGTTGAAGAGCCCCAATTGACGCTCGGGGTCGCGAGGAGCCTGCGGAGGAGCGCCGGGATCGAAGGTCCCCTCCTCGAGCTGACCGAGGATCGTGTGGGCCCGGCGCAGGACGACCGGCGGGACTCCCGCCAGACGCGCGACGTGGATCCCGTAGGAGCGGCTGGCGCTGCCGGGGACGATCTGGTGGAGGAAGGTGATCTCGTTGCCGCGCTCTTCGACCGCCACGTTCCGATTGCGAACGCCCGCTCGGAGCGCGGCCATTCCCGTCAGCTCGTGATAGTGCGTCGCGAACAGAGTCCTCGCCTCGACGACGTCGTGGAGGTGCTCCGCGATCGCCCAAGCCAGGCTGACGCCGTCGTAGGTGCTCGTGCCGCGCCCGACCTCGTCCAGGATCACCAACGAACGCTTGGTCGCGTGGCGGAGAATGTTCGCGGTCTCGGTCATTTCGACCATGAACGTCGAGAGGCCCTGAGCCAGCTCGTCGCCAGCGCCGACGCGCGCAAAGATCCGATCGCAGACGCCGATCTCGGCGGAGACGGCAGGCACAAAGGAGCCTGTCTGCGCCATCAAGACCAAGAGCGCGGCCTGACGAATGTAGGTCGACTTGCCCGCCATGTTGGGGCCCGTGATCAAGTGCATTCGCCCGGTGTCCGGCCCCATCTCGAGGTCGTTGGGCACAAAGCGCGCCCGCGCCTCGCCGACGTCGAGGACCGGGTGCCTGCCCTGAATGATCTTGATTCGAGTGTCCTTGCGGAGCGCTGGGCGGACGTAATCCCCCTCGCGCGCTAGGGTCGCCAGTCCCGAGAGGACGTCGAGCTCTGCGGCCGCGGCGGCCGAGGTCAGAATCGCCGCGCCGGCCTGGGCGACTTCGTCCTTGAGCTCTGCCAGCAGCGCGCCCTCGAGCTCGTCGGCGCGCTCACGCGCGCTCAGGATCTCGGTCTCAAGTTCCTTCAGCTCCGGCGTCAAGAAACGCTCGCAGGTCTTGAGCGTCTGCTTGCGAATGTAGCGCTCGGGGACCTTGTTCTTGTGGGCCTGGGTGACCTCAAGGTAGTAGCCAAAGACTTTGTTGTAGCCAACCTTGAGGCTCGGGATCCCGGTCAACTCGACCTCGCGCTCCTGAAACTCACGGAGCGCCGTGCCCGCGTCCTCGGTCACGCTCCGGAGGCGATCGAGCTCGGGGGAGCGTCCGGTCCGCAGGACCCTGCCCTCGCGAATCGTGGCGGCTGGCCGGTCTTCGAGCGCCAACCCGAGGAGCTCTTGAAGGGGTGCGAGGGGCGCGAGCCGATCGGCGATCTCGCAGAGTAGCGGAGCTTGTTCGGCGAAGAAGTCCTCCTCGGACTCTTTAGCGGGGATCGCCGCGACGGCCCCCCGCGCAGCCTCCCCGACCTCGGGCAGGCGGGCGAGCGAGTCGCGGAGCGCGGCCAAGTCACGAGGGCCGACGCGCTTGCTCGCGGCCCGGGCCGCGAGGCGCTCGAGGTCGTAAACCTGGCGGAGCGCAGCGCTCAGCGACTGGTGCGCTCCGGGCGCAGCCAAGAGGGCCTCGACGGCCTCCTGGCGGCGCTCGATCGCCTCGACTCCACAGAGCGGGGCGAGGAGCCACTCGCGGAGGAGTCGCCCGCCCATGGCGGTCTGCGTTCGGTCCAGGGCACCGAACAGGGTCGCCTCCTGGCCTCCGCCGCTGTCTCGGAGCGGACGCGTGATCTCAAGGCAGCGCGCCGTCGCGGGGTCGAGGGCGAGGTGCTCCTCGTGGTGATAGAGCTCGATCCCGCGCCCGAAGCGATCCAGGTTGTCGAGGTAGCCCGGCTTCATGTCGCTGACGTAGTTGATCACCGCGTGGGCGGCAGGCACGTAGGTCGCCTCGTCGGAGAGGCCCATGCCCTTGAGCGTCTTGACCGCGAAGCCCTCGCAGAGCGCCTCCAGCGCGGCCGCGGGACGAAAGGCCCAGTCGGCGACGCCACTCACGGGCGCGACGCGAGAGAGCCGAGCCACGAACCCAAACTCCCAAGGCTCCTCGTCGCTCCCCGCTCGCTCGGCGCCTCGATCCGCGACGCCAAGGACCTTGTCGGCGATCACGATCTCTGCCGGCCCGATCCGCTCGAGCTCAGCGTCGAGGGAGTCGAGCGGCGTCTCGCCGACCTGGAACCGCCCGCTGCTGGCCTCGAACCAAGCCAAGCCCACCTTGCGACGGCGACGGTCGACGTGGATCCCGAGGAGGTAGTTCGCCTTGCGCTCGTCGAGCAGCCGCTCGTCGGTCAGGGTCCCTGGCGTGACGACTTCGATCACAGCCCGCTTGACGACCCGCTTGCCCTTCACGAGCGCCGGATCCTCGACTTGCTCGCAGATCGCGACGCGATAGCCAGCCTTGATCATGCGGGGGAGGTAGCGATCCAACGCGTGGTAGGGGAAGCCCGCCATGGCGTAGGCGCCCGCAGAGCCGCTCGCGCGCGTCGTCTGAGTGATCCCAAGCACGCGAGAGACGAGCTCCGCGTCTTCGAAGAACATCTCGTAGAAGTCGCCCATCCGGAAGAACAAGACCTCGCGCGGATGCGCCTCCTTGATCTCCAGATACTGCTTCATGAGCGGCGTGGTGGCCTGCTTGCTGTCCGGCCGAGGAAGGGCCGTCCGCGGGGCGCGGGGCGTCGTCTCATGTGGAGCTGGGGCCGTTCGGCTGACCACGGGGCCCTCCTCGATCGGGGCTGAATGAAGGGGGGGCAGAATACGGCTCGCCTCTGACGCCCAAGGGCCATCGCCTCGGCGCCCTGCAAGCGAGTCCCAGTCCGGAACGCGTAACCCGGCGCTCAGAAACGCAAAAAGACGCCCATCCCTGTCGGAGGACCCCGGTAGTTTTCTCTTCGTGCGAGACCAAGATTCCTTTGGCTGGGACGAGTATCCCGCTGACTCCAGCCCCGCGACCGATACCCGGACGCCTCCTGCTTCCGAGCGGAAGCCCCGTGGAGCGACCGAGTTGCCGAGCAGCGCGTCGGGCCGCCTCCTGCCTCCCGGGCCGAGCCAGAGCGAGTCGGGCCGAATCCAATGGGGCCCCGAGTTTGCCTCGCCGGCTGGCTGGCACCCGAGCCACTACGTCATCGAACTCGACGACGCGAACTTCGAGCGCCAAGTCCTCGCGTCGGGGATCCCGGTCGTCGTCGACTTCTGGGCCGAGCACTGTGTCCCCTGCCGACGTCAAGAGGAGTCCCTCCAGCAGCTCGGTCAGGAGCTCTTTGGGCGAGTCCGGGTCGGACGGCTCAACGTCTACCTCAACCCCGAGACGACCAAGCGCTACGAGATCAAGGGTGTGCCCCACCTCATGATCGTGCGCGAAGGCGAAGTCCTCCAAGAGTTGGTCGGCGACCACAGCCTCGAAGACTTAATCGCAGTGTTGGCCAAGCTGGGAATCGAGTAGCCCTAAGCCCTCGGGGCCGTCGAGACCCGGCGTCACCCCTTGCGAAGTTCACCCCCAGCGACCACCTTGGGGTATGAGCTGGTTCTCCCCAGTCCGCCCAGTCCTCCCTCCCCTCCTCGACTTGCTGGCGGAGAACGCGACCGGTGACCTCGAGGCGGAGGAGCAGCGACTGCTCGTCGCCGCGCACGTTCAGCACGGCAAGCCAAGGCGGATCGAGGTCCCGCCCGACGCCAAAGCAGAACGAGGCCCCGCCTGTCCGGCCTGCGCCGGAGAGGTGACTCGAGCCGCGGCGCTCGTCGCGTGTCCTCGTTGCCTGGGCGTCTTCCACCGAGCTTGCTGGCCCCTCGACGTCCGCTGCCCCTGCGAGCAGCCCGCCCGGGCCGGCGTTCACCCCTTGGCGCGGCTTCGCCGCGCGAGCACGAGCACGATCAGGTAGAGCCTAAAAGCTGAGGGTGGCCTGGAGGAAGGCCCAGGACTGATCCGAGGTCTTGCTCCCGGTGTCGCGGATGTACTCCCCAGGGAAGAAATGGGAGTAACCACCCCAGAACGCGAGCCGCTCCTTGAAGACCTTCCACTTGAAGTAGAGGTCGACCTCGGCGCCGACGTTGCTGTCGTCGGCGGCCTTCGCGGTGTCGGTGCGAGTGAACCCGACCCCATACCACTTGTCGTCGCGGCGGTTGAGCCAGAACCAGTGCAGATCGCTGTGCAGGCTCAGGCTCTCCACCGGCCAGAACGCCAGCTTGAAGTTGGCTGAGTAGAGGTTGCGCCAGGCGAACAGATCTTGCTGCCCGTTGTAGAAGTGCGCAAAGGGGAGGAGCGGATCGAAAGTCTCGATTCGCCCGTCGCTCGAGTCCGGGTCACCGCTCGCCCACGCCGCCTCGCTCGAGACCTTGAGCTTCTGCTCACCGAACTTGAACACCGCCCCAAGCTGCACGGCGGTCGCCCAGGCAGAGATCGTGTCGCCCGCGACCTGCCCGAACTGGTAGGCGAACATTCCGTTGTAGAAGAGCGGACCGGCCTCGCCCTTAAAGCGCATGCCCGCGGTGTAGTCCTTGCGGGCTCCGCGGTCGCCCTTTGAGTCCGTCGTGAGCGCGCCGAGCTTGTTGTCGCCGACTCGCCGCCAGTAAATGAACGCGTCGAACTCGTGGTTCTCGACCATCCGGTTGCTGACGTAGGCCCCAAACATCCACACGTCGTCGTTCTCGTCGCCAGGAATCGGCAAGGCTGCACCCTCGCGAATGTTGGTCGCGAAGGCGGTCATCCACCAGCCCTTGGGCCTCAGGGTCACCATCGCGCCGTCAAAGGACCGCCCGACGTTGCTCCAATCCAAGTCGGAGATCAGACGCTGATCGCCGAGCTGCGGAACCGCCATCCGCCCGACGCGGATCTCGAGCGGGAGGTCGAAGGGCTCCCGTACCACGCCGTAGCCCTCGCGAATGAACAGCTCGGATTGATCCGAGGCCAAGCGAGCGCCCACGAAGCCGTCCAGCTTGTCGCCCCAGAGGCGACTGTCCTGGATCGTGACTCGCGCTCCGAGGCGCGCGCTGACGTCGTAGTCAAAGGTCATCCGGATCCGCTGGAGCACGAAGTCCGTGCTGCTGTTGCCATTCGGCTGAGCGTAGCGATCTCCACGGTACTCACCGCGCCAACGGATCTGGGCCCCGAACCGGAGCTTCATGTCGTCTGGGAGCTCGATCACGAGCCCCAGACCCTCGTCCTTGGTCCCGCGCCGGATCACGACGTCCGAGGAGTCGACGGGGGCCACGTCCACAGGGTTCAGAGTGTCGGGCTCTCCAGCCTCGCCCTTGCCCGGCGTGGCGCTCTGCCCACGCCCCTCGACCGCCTCGAGGCGGTCGTTGAGCTGCCTGACTTGATCCCTGAGCGCCTCGAGTTCTGCCTGAGCCTCAGGCGCTTGACCGTCTTGAGCGAACGCACCGCTGACAGTAAACGTCAGCAGCGCCCCTCCCAAGCAGGCCCAATGGGTGTTCGTCCTCCGCATGGCTTCAATCACTCCTTTCGTGGCACGCAGCGCGCCGGTTCATACGCGCCGAGGGCTCAACTCGGCGATCGGGGTCTGGCTCTTAGGGGCTCAATCGTGGGCAACTCGGACGAGTTGGAAGCTGTCTCGCCCGCGCGCGATGAGGGTGTCCCACCACTCTTGACCTTCGTGGACGTATCTGAGCTGGAGGCCAGAGAGCTGGCCTTCAAGCAAAGACTCGATCGCGTCTGCGAGCGAGAGCGTCTCGGTCGCGACGAAGCTCCGGGCACGGGACCTCGGGACGATCTGCAGCCGCTCCGAGCAAGCCGCGAGGTCGCCGGCTAGCTCGCGCACGCCCTCAGCAGTCAGGACGCCCAGGTGCAGGTCAGGAAGCTGAATCATGCCGACTCCCGAACGCGCTCGGGCGTCAGCAGAATGGCCTTCTGAGGGGCCGGACAGACGTAGAGGCAGACCCCGCAGCCGGTGCAGAGTTCAGCGTCGATCCGAGGGCGTCCTCCGTCCCAGGTGATCACGCCGGGCACAGGGCACTGGTCGTAGCAGGACGAGCAGCCGACGCCCCGGACCGCCAGACACGAGTGGTCGACAATCCGCGCCTCGCCCATTCGCTCCGAGCCGAGCGGAGGAGCTTGGATCACGCCAGGGGCACAAGCGCTCGCGCAAGGGCGATCCGCGCAGAGGTAGCAAGGTGCGCTGGCGGCCTGGATCACGGGCGTCCCCGCAGCGAGGCCGAGCCGCGCCGAGCCCGGCGAGATCGCCTCGTGGGGGCAAGCTGTCGCGCAGTCCAGGCAGCCCGTGCAGCCGTCTAGGAAGGCCCTCTCGGCGATCGAGCCCGGCGGGCGGTGGAGGGGAAGGAGCGTGCTGCGACCCCTCAGGAGACGCGGCTCGCGCCGTGCAGGCTTCGGCGCGGCGTCCAGGCGCTGAACCCAACCCTGTTCGGGACGAGGCCGCGCCTCGGGGCGCGAGCGCCCCCCAAACCCGAGGGTCAAGAGCTGGCGACGGGTCAGCCCGCTCACTTGGCGAACCCCGCCGCCGACGCCGCGTGGCACTGGCGGCAGTTGACTCGCCACGGGTGACTGGACTGCAAAGCCGGGCTGCTGGCCCCTGGCCCATGACAGGACACGCAGCGCTCCCTCATGTGCGTCGCGTGCGGGATCACTGGAGGGGCTCCAAGAGAAGCCCGCTTCCCGCGGAGAGGTTCGGCCTGACCGCGAAAGTGGCTCGGCTTCACGCCGCCCTTGGCGGCAGCCAAGGCCCTTGGGGGAGGCGCACCGTGACACTGGAGGCAGTTCACAAGTAGCCGGTGGGGCATGGGCGACGCCACCCGATCACCGATCCGAAGACCCGTCTCGTGACAGCTAAGGCACGAGGCCGCGCTCCGGGCCGAGACCTGGTGCGGAATCGTAGGCGGCGCCCCGCTGTAGGCCCGTCGCTTGGCGCGGACTTCGAGCGCTCGAAGCTTGGCGGCCTCGCTGGGGACCTCGCGGGGCGCGAGCAAGTCTCCCGGCGTCCTCGCGAGATCCTGGAGGTGGCTGCGCCACTCAGCATTAGGGCCCAAGCTCGCCTCGGGGAGCTGCCCGTAGGTCGGAGCTTGGGGGACCTCGGTCACGACGGCCGAAGGGACCGCGCGGAGCCTCGGGGCCGCTAGCTTGGGCTGAGCGAGGCCCGTCGCGAAGCCGATCAACGCCAGCGTCAGCGCCACGACCGCCGCGATCTGAGCCCCCTCTCCTCGAGTGACGTCCTCCTCTGGAACCGGCTCGGCTGAGGCTTCCGCCGTGGGCTCTTCCGCCGTGGGCTCTTCCGCCGTCGGCTTCTCCGGGCTCACGCGTGGCCCTTCTTGCGGATCTTGACCGCGCACTTCTTGTAGTCAGGCTGCTTGGAATACGGATCGTGCGCGTCGAGGGTCAGCTCGTTGATCGGCACCCGCTCGTCGAAGAAGGGCACAAACACCGTCCCGCGCGGGGGCCGGGCGCGACCGTCGACCCAGGCCGGGATCTCAATTCGACCGCGCCGGGTCTCGAGGACCACGAGGTCACCGTTGCTGACCCCCATAGCAGCAGCGTCCTCGGGGTTCAGCTCGGCGTAGGCCGCCGGCGCCGCGCGCCTCAGCTGCGTGACACGTCGGGTCAGGGTGCCCGAGTGCCAGTGCTCGAGAACACGCCCCGTGCAGAGCCAGTGAGTGAATTCGTCGTCTGGCGACTCCGGGGGCGGGACGTAGGGCCGGAACCAGATCAGGGCCTTGTCGTCCTTAGTCCTCGAGTGATAGAACTGGATCCCCTTGCCCTTCTCCACGAAGGGGTCAGCCCCCTCCACAAAGCGCCAGCGGGTCTCCCGCCACTCGCCGGTCTTGGTCTCGACGACGGGCCAGCGCAGGCCTCGGTGCGTGACGAGTTGATCGTAGGGCGCCACGTTCTTGTGCTTCTTGTGCGTGAAGGGGCGGTATTCCTCGTAGAGCCGCCGATCGACGTTGACAGAGTAGTAGTGTTCCCACTTCCAGATCGGGACCTCACGGCCCGCCTCGTCGAGGGTCCGAAAGATGAAGTGCCCGTCCTTGTCTTTCATCCCGGGGTGACCGAGCTCGAGCAGACGGTGCGCGACCGCGATCGTCTGCCAGCAGTCGTCGCGGGCTTGCCCGGGAGGCTCGACCATCTTGAACCACTGCTGGGTCCGCCGCTCCGAGTTCCCGAAGATCCCGTTCTTCTCGACCCAGAGCGCGGCCGGCAACACGAGGTCGGCCAGCTCGGTCGTCTTGGTCGGATAGACCTCGCTCACGACGAGGAACTTGTCCTCGAGGTTCTTCTTGGCCAGGAAGAGCTTGTGGAGGTTGGGGAGGGTCTGTCCCGGGTTGGTGACCTGGACCCAGATCATTCCTATGTCCCCGCCCTTGTCCGTCGGCGTGCAGAACTTCTCGAACATCTTGACCGTGTGGTGGCCGGGCGTCTTGCTGATTCGTCCCGCCGGCAGGTTCCAGAGCTTCTCGCACTCCACGCGGTGTCCCGCGTTCATCACGACCCGTCCGCCGGGCAGGGCGTGAGCCAAGGTCCCGACCTCGCGAACGGTCCCGCAAGCGGCTGGCTGACCGGTCAGGCTCTGGGGACCGTCGCCGGGCTTGCCCCAGTGACCGCTCAGAAGGTGGACCGCGTGCACGAGGTTGTTGATCGCTGTCCCCTGGGTGTGCTGGTTCATGCCCATGCACCACAGGCTCACGATCCTGAGGGTCTTGTCCGCGAACACGTCTCCCAGCAGGGTCAACTGCCCGACCGAGAGGCCCGAAATCGGGGCCACCTTCTCTGGCGTGTAGTCCTGGAGTGACTTCTTGTAGTCCTCGAAGCTGATCTCCTTACCCCAGAGGGTCGGCGGGGAGGTGTCGCCGCGGAAGTTGCAGTGCTTCCGGACGAACTCCTTGTCGTAGGCGTCCTTCGCGACCAACTGCTGGGCAATGCAGTTCGCGATCGCGAGGTCGCTCTGGGGCGTGAAGATCATGACCTCGTCGGCCATCTCCGAGCTCCGCGTGAAGCGCGTCGTGAGGTCGATCAAGCGGACCGGGTTCCCGAGCGAGCGGCGGTCCATGAGCCTGCTGAAGAGCACCGGGTGCATTTCGGCTGGGTTGTTACCCCACAGGATCGTGACGTCGCAGGCCTCTAGGTCGTCGAAGCAGCTCGCCGGCTCGTCGACTCCGTAGGTGCTCAGGAAGCCGGTCACGGCCGACGCCATGCAGAGCCGGGCGTTGGGATCAATGTGGTTGTTGCTCAAGCCCCCCTTCATCAGCTTCTGGGCGGCGAAACCCTCCGGAATCGTCCACTGCCCCGAGCCGTAGAAGGCGAACCGCTCGGGAGCCTTCATGATGTTGGTCGCGATCAAGTCGATCGCGCCCTCCCAGGAGATCGGCTCGAGCTCTCCGTTCTTGCGAACCATGGGCTGGGTCAGGCGATCCTCTCCATAGAGAATCCCGCCGACGTGATAACCCTTCACGCAGAGCAGGCCTTTGTTGACCTCGGCCTGGGCGTCACCCGCTACGGCCACGACGCGCTCGTCCTTGACGCCAACCTGGACGTGACAGCCGGTTCCGCAGAACCGGCAAGGCGCCTTGTTCCACGTCACCCCCGGAATCTCGGGGGGCTTGGGAGCCTGGGGCAGGCGCTTGCCAGGGCCCTCTTGAGCGGCCACTCGACGAGCGATCGCGGCGGAGGCCGTGGCCAAAGCTGAGAGGCGGAGAAATTCGCGGCGATCCACTGCTAAGCGTCCTGGTCGTTTGGGGTCTGGTGTTCGAAATCGCGGGCGTGCTCGCGCACCGGCGCCGCGGAGAGAGAGGGGCCCGAGTCGCTCGGGAACACGACGCTCAGAACCTCGACGAAGTCGACGCCCGGCTGACGATTCAGCCAGCCCCAACAGGCCTTGTTCTCTTCCTCGTCGCTCGTATCCAACGCGATCGGGAACAGGCGCTGAGTCAGGTCACCCGAGAGGAAGCGGGGGTGCGACTCGATCGCGGCGACCGCCTGGGCGCGCTGGGCGGCGTCCGCTGAGAGGTGAAGTACGAGGGAACTGACGGGCATGGATATCCTTGGGCGTTCGGTCAGAGGGGCACTCTGCAAGTCGCGAACCACTCCGAATCGGCATGTGCACGACGCCACCAAACGGCTCTACCAAGGGCCACTTCGCCAAACGGAGGGCAATCGGGTGCCCCAACCCAGTCTCGGGTGAGAGACCCCCTCCTGGCTCCAGTCTCATTCGTGTGACTTGCGGCTCCGGCGGTATCGAGAACGCGCGGGTTGGGCTTGGCTCGGTGGTTGCTACGAGGCCCAGCCCCAGGGAATGAACGATCCGGTTCCTTCCCCCGAGTAGTGAGTCACGCGTGAAGCCTCGTCTGATCTTGTTGGTGCTGGGAGTCGCCGCGGCAGCGGCCTTCTTGGGCGCTGCCTTCGCCCCCGCAGATCCCGACCCGGGGAGGGACACAGAGCAAGCCGCCCCCTCTCTCGGACCTCACGCGGTCGTCATTCGTCAGCCGACGACGCCGACGGTCGCGACCGGAGACAAGGACCTCAAGGGCGCGCCGGTCGAGATCCAGTGCAGCGTCTGCCACACGACTCGCCCCCCCAACCCCGGCCTGAACGCCGGAGACCTCGACGAGTTCCACCAGGGACTGAAGTTCGCCCACGGCTCCGTCGGCTGCCTCTCGTGTCACGACGCGCGCGACTACGACCGACTCCACCTCGCCGACGGTCGTTCGATCTCCTACGCGCAGACGATCGAGCTCTGCGGCCAGTGCCATGGACCGCAAACGCGCGACTACAGACACGGCGCTCACGGTGGAATGCGCGGGCACTGGGACCTGACTCGCGGGGGACGAACTCGGAATCACTGCGTCGACTGCCACGATCCCCACGCCCCCGCCTACCCCAAG
>JAESQQ010000082.1 GCA_016765095.1 Planctomycetota bacterium
AGCCCCAGCCCCAGCCCGAGCCCCAGCCCGAGTCCAAGTCCCAGTCCCAGTCCGAGTCCCAGTCCGAGTCCCAGTCCGAGTCCCAGCCCAAGTCCCCCCGCCACGCCCTATGTCGACTGGGCGGCCGAGAACGTGAGCGTGACCCCGACTGCGGCTCCGCCCGGCGCGACAGTCACCGTGCGCTGGACCGTCCGAAACCGTGGCACCGCGACGGCCCAGAGCATTCCCGAGGTCGTGATCTATCGCTCGGACAACGCGACCCTCACCGCAGGCGACCTCGAGATCGGGCGGCGACCCGCCCGAGCCGACACCCTCGCGCCTGGCGCCTCCTTCACCGACTCCCTCGACTGGGTCGTGGGACCCAACACGGGCACCTTCCACCTAGGCCCACACATTGACCCCGCCAACCGCGCCGCTGAACCGGACGAGCGCAACAACGCCCAGGGAGCCCGGCTGACCGTCGGGAGCGGCGGCTGCTCGCTCACGAGCGGCGGTGGCCCCGCGCCGCTCGGGCTACTCTTGCTCCTGGCCGGAGTCGGCTTGGCCCGCAAGCGAGTCGCTGGCTAGCGAGGGGGTTGATAGATCCAGCCGCCGCGCCTCCGCACGCGAAGCATCGCCGCGTGCAGGCTGCGCGAAATCGGACGGCCGTAGGACCAGGTTGCGCCGCTGGAAGTTCCGCTCTCGGTGTAGGCCAGGACCTCGAAAACCGCGTCCTGTCCGCCGTTCAGGCCAGGAGAGCGGACCCAGAGCCCGACCAGGGTCACCCTCGCGGAGCCCTCCTGAACGGGACCCGGGAACAGACAGTGCGTCGAGCGTGCACGCCACTCAGCGGGCGCCTCGAGCGCAGGCTCAAGGAGGAAGTAAGTCCGGTCCAGCTCGTCGTGAGCGCCAAACGCACGCGCCGGGTGCACCAGCGCCTCCCCAGGTGGGTGGTGACTGCGGAAGGCCGGCCGCAAGTCCCCGCGCTCGACGACGAGGAGCGGCCACAGGTCGCGGTAGGGCCCCGCAGCCTCGTCTCTCAGTGCGCTCACCCGCCAGGCCGCCTCGTCCCGCAGGTCGGGCAGCGCGGCAGAAGCCTGACCCCCGCTCGCGCTCCGAGCCAAAGCCACGGTCAACCCGACCCCGAGGATCACCGCCAACCCGATCAGAGCCCCCGCCAGGCAACGGCTCAGGCCCGAGAAGGGCAGCGGCTCGAGCGCTGGCTTCACCTCGCCACCGGCTGCGGCTCGTCGGACGAGCTCCCAGGGACCCAAGAGCGCGAGCGGAAGGGCCAGCCACTGGAGCGAGTCGGTCAAGTGTGGAGAAGGCGTCGCGAGCGCTCCGATCGCGAGCAGCGCCACACCAAGCGTGGTCGCCAGGAGGGCTGCGGGCGCTCCCCGAACCAGAACCAACGCCGCTCCGAGCAGAATCCAGGGCCACGTTCGCGGAGCGAGGCCGAAGCTGTCGGCCAGCCCGTAGGCCAGCCCGAGGGTCAACGCGACCAGCGTCCAGCCGGGCGGAGCGCGCCCGCTCCCGCTCCAAAAGGCCAGGAGCAGCAACCCCAGCGCGAAGAAAGGCGTCGGCGACGCCAGTTGCTGGATCAGCGAGCGACCAGCAAGCGTGACTAGGTTGCGCAGGTAGTACCCGGGGTCGCGACTCAAATTCTCACGGAACTTGGCGGTGTAGTAAGCGTCGCGGGCCGCGACGCCGGGGGGCCCGGCATCGACCGCCTCCTGGCTGACCGCCACGGGCCCGGCCCCGTGGCGAGGGTCGCTCGCCGCTGAGAGCAGCTCAGCGGTCTCGTCTGTGAGCGCGAAGACTCCGTACTGAACCTGCTGGCGAATCAACCAGGGGAGCAGGATCAGGATCATGCCGGCCACGCAGAGAGCACCCGCCCGCGCCGCCGCCCGCCAAGGCAGCGGCTCGTTGCGCGCGCGTCGGACCAAGAACACGACCAGCGGGATCGCGGGCCCCGCGAGGAGAGTCAGCGGCCGCGAGAGGGTCGAGAGCGAAAGCACGAGTCCCCCCAGGAACCAGCTCCAGCGAGGCCGCTCCCCCGCGGCCTCACCCGAAAGAGCGAGCGCAAACAGCCAAATCGCGACCGTGCTCAGGAAGGCGCCGCTCGGCTCGCTCAGCGGCGTCAGCCCAAGCGCTGTGTCCATGCGGGAGAAGGCGTGGGCCAGCGCGCCCACGAGCGCCACCGGCGGGGGCGCTAGTCGTCGGAGCGCGTCGTAGATCAAAGCGGCGCCGAGCGCCGAGCACACGCCGTTGAACACGGTCAGGCTGAGAGCGCTGACCCCAAACAGCGCCCCCCACGACCCGTTCACCCAATACGTCAGCGGGGGACGTGCTCCCCACACGAGCCAAGCTCCGTGAGCTCGAGAGCCCCGCGCGAAGTCCTCGCTCAATTCGAGCCAGAGCCTGGCGTCGCCCGTCGGGAGTTGCCCGGCGAGGGCAGTGGAGACGAGCCCCGTCTCCCCGTCCCAGAGGATTCGCAGGGCGCCGGTCAGCAGAGCCAGCAAGCCCGCGACTCGAATCGGCGAGGCGCGCCGCAAGAGCTCCAAGCCCCCCCGACCCCAGGGCGCCCCCAGGAAGACCCCCAGCGCGACTAGAAGCCAGCTGAGGCCCGTCGGGAACACCCGCGGAACGCGAGCCGTGTAGCGGTGAAGCCCGCTGCGAGGGTCGCTCCCGTCGCTGCTCGAGAACACGAGCCGCCGCTCCCAATGCCCGTAGGACCCGCGCCCCTCGCGGCCTACGACCTCCGGAGTCACGTGAGGACGTAGAGGCCGACCGTCCTCGAGCAAGACCAGCCGAGAGAGCGTCGCCCGCGCGACGCTCGTCCCCTGAGGGCCTGGGGCGGGGGTCACATAGGCTCGACCCGGCGTGGCCCCCCAGGCCTGAATCGCGCTCGGCTCGATCGGGACCTCGACGCTGCCCAGGTTCCCAAACCCCGCCTCGAGGCCCAGCCCGAGGAGCCCCAGCGCCAGGATCACGCTCGCGAGCGCCCCCCTCAGTCGTCCGCCCGGCGCGAGGAGCGCGGCCTCGGCTCTCGCCAGCGCCCTCAGGGGAGATCCCCGCTCACGGCGAGTCGCCGCCGACGAGATCGCCGTCCGCTGCGCTCTGGCTCAGGACCCGACTGTGCACGGCGCGGTCGCGGGGCGCTCCCCAGCGCCACGTCGCACCCTCGGGCTGGGGGTCGCGGCTCAAGGCCACGATCTCGAACAGGCAGAAGCGGTTGCCTCCCCAGACCTCTGGACCGGCGGCGACCCAGACCCCCAGCGCTGTGACGGCCTCCTCACGCACGGGATCAAGCCGGGCCGGGAACGTCGCGTGGCTGAACGTCATTTGCCTGCCAGCGGGGGCTGTGACCGGAGGCCGGGTCGAGAAGTAAGTCCGGTCGTAGGCTCTGGAACGGAACAGGCCCGAGTGGTGACGAATCGACTCGCCAGCCTCGAAGCGCGCCATGTAGGTCGGCAAGACCAGGAACCGTCGAACCGTGAGCGCCGAGCTGATCGGGGCGTAGTCGGCGGCCTCGGGCTGGCTCAGCGCGCTGGCTCGCCAGCTCAGAGCCCGGGTCAAGGCAGGTGCTGGAGCGGGGACCTGCGGCGAGACGCGACGTGAAACTGCGATCCCGAACCCAACCCCGAGCGCCGCCAGGAGAAGGAGCAGCGCTCGCCCCAGCCCTCGCTGAGTCTCGAACTCACGGACGAGTTCAGGCTGGGCCCCGCTGGCGCGCAGCTCCTCGAGATCCGGTGGCGCGCCTCCCCGCCGAGCCCAGGCCGCGAGCTTCCAGACCGCCCACACCTCCAGCGCGAGCGCGAGCCACTCGAGGGAGTAGGTGAATCGCGCAAAGGGCGCCGCGACGATCCCAATACTGAACAGGGTCACGCAGAGCGAGACCACGAGGAGAGACATCAACTCAGCTCGCGCGAGGGCGAGCAGGCAACCGAGCAGGAACCAGGGCCAAGCCCGCGGGGCCGAGACCCCCGACGCGATCGCGAGCGCCACCGCGAGGGCCGCCCCGGTGTAGAGCAGGAACTCACCGCTCACGCGCTGAGACCCAGACCCCCAGAACCCGAGCAGGAGCAGCCCAAGCAGCCACCACCAGGGCTCGCTCATTCGCTCCACGAGCGCTCCGCCCGCAGAGCGCACGATCACCTCGGCGTAGTGCCCTGGGTGATCGCGGAGGTTCTCCTTAAAGCGCCGTCCGTAGTAAGCGCTCCGCTCTGCCCAAGTGTGCTGGCCGGCCCGAGTGGCCTCGAGACTGACTTCCGAGGTCCAGAGCCCATACCTGGGGTCGCTAGCTGCGAAGAGCATCTCGGCCGTGTTGTCCGAAATGGTCAAAATGTCGTGGCGAACCTTCTGCCGGACGATCCAAGGGCCAATGCAGATCCCAGCCCCGAGGGCGACGAACACGCCAGCGCGGACCGCCCCGCTCAGCGCCCCACGCTTCCCGAGCCCCCGCCGCGACAACACGAGCAGGACCAGGAGCGGGATCGCCGGCGCGCAGAGCAGCGTCAGGGGCCGAGAGAGGTTCGAGACCGCGAGCGCGACCCCAGCCAAGAAGTACCAGCCGCGAGGCGCCTCGCCCCGCCGCTCGCCCAGGATCGCGATCGCTAGCGCCCAGAGCGCGACGTTGCTCAGGAAGTAGCCGCTCGGCTCGCTCATCATCGTCGTCCCGTAGGCCGCGTCCAAGCGAGAGCCGGCGTGCACGAGCCCCCCCAGGAGCGCGATCGGGAACGGCGCGATCCGGCGCAAGCCGTCGAAGATCAAGCCAGCCGAGAGCCCCGAGCAGAGGACATTGAGGACCACGATCGCGAGCGTCGAGGTCCCGACCAGCGCTAGCCAGGATCCGTTGATCACATAGGTCAGCGGCCGGCGGGCCCCCCAGGCCAGCCAAGTGGCGTTGACCCGCGCGCCGCGCGCGAAGTCCTCGCTCAGCTCCATCCAGTTGTTGGCGTCGGAGTAGGGCAGCTGCTTGATCCGCAGGCCCTCGGCGTCTCCCGCCTCGTAACCCCACGCCAAGCGGACGACCACGGTCAGCACGAACAGCCCGGCCACGACCCAGGCAGGGTTGCTCCGCTCCAACCGAAGGAGCCCGCGCCTGAGCGGCTCGGCCCAGAGGAGTAACGCGAGGCTGATCAAGGCAAGGGCCGAGATCGGAGCCAGCTCAGCGCGGAGCGAGACGAGATCAAGAGCGGCGACCCCGGCGAGCAGCGCCGCCAACCAGCGCAGGATCCAGATCCGAACCCCGCCGCGAGGCATGAGAATCCAGGTCTCGCACTCTGCGATCGCACGCCAGAGACGAGCCCTCATCACGGACCCTCGGCCAGGGAGGAGGGCGGGGCGTACTGGGAGCGCGCGATCACGAGCAGGCGCTCCTACCGGCTCTGGACGGGTTCCGACTTAACGGAGCCAGTGAATCGTGTAGGGCCGCCAGATTGAGCTCTTGCTGTACGTCCCGAAGGCCTTTCCGTAGCTGGCCTGATCGAGGAAAGCCCACTGAATGTCGAGAGCGGCTCCCTTGACCATGCCAGCCAACGGACCCACCACGAGTCCGACCGGCACGAAGAACAGAATGTTGAAGATCCAGTATTCGGGGTGGTAGTCGAAGGTGCCCTTGTTGATGCGGTAGATCTGGGCTGGGGCGTCGACGGCGCCCGTGAACGCGCCGGTCACGAACCCGGTCAGGGTTGCGCAGCCTGGCGCACCGATCAGAATGGCGCTCAGGAAAACGGCCGCGAAGGCGTTCTGACGTCGACGGCGCCGACTGGGGGACGCAGGACTCGCGATCATCGCTCGTTCTCCTCTGGCGCGGCACTCGCCGCGGCACCGTTGTACTCAATTCTCTAGCAGCCTGAACGCATCAATGGACGCCCGGTCGCGTGGATCGGCTTCGAAGCCACTCCAACCGCTCGGAGGACGCGCCCCGACGGCCCAGGGTTTAGTAGGCTCTCGCGCCCCCAACTTAGGAGGAGTCATGGACTTCCGCCAACGGATCGAACAGGCCCTCTCCAAGAGCCGCGCCCGGTTCACAGAGATCCGACTCGAGGTCACCCGCGGGAGCCGTGTGATCTACCGCGGCCAACGGCTCGAGGCCGCCCAGGAGACCCTCGATCGGGGGGGATTTGTGCGCTGCCTGGCCAAAGGCGGAGGCTGGGGCGCCGCCACGTTCAACGACCTCGACCTCCTCGAGCAGAAAGTCGGCCAAGCGCTGGCCTGCGCCGAGGCGATCTCGGCCGAGCGCGTCGAACTCGCCGAGGTCGAGCCCGTCGTGATCGAGCAGCTCGCCAGCATGAAGGAGGACTTTCGGAACGTAGCGCTCCGCGACAAAGTCGCGGTCCTCAAGGAGCTGAACGAAGTCATGCTCGCGACCGAGGAGACCGTCTCCTCGACTCGCTCGATCTACGCGGACCGGGTCCAGACCGTTTACTACGGCAACTCGCAAGGGACCTGGATCGTCGAGGAGCGGCCCCTGATCGACCTCTACTGCATGGCCGAAGCAGTCCGCGGCGACGACGTCCAGACCGCAGGCGAGGCCATGACCTTCTCCAACACGGGCTTCGAGGCGATCCGCGGTCAACAAGCGCGAGCACGAATCGCAGCCCGTCGCGCCCGCGAGCAGCTCGACGCGACCCCGGTCAAAGGCGGGGTCTACCCGGTGATCCTCAACCCCTCCTTGGCTGGGGTCTTCGTACACGAGGCCTTCGGGCACCTCAGCGAATCGGACTTCGTGTTTGAGAACGAGGAGGCCCAAAAGGCAATGCGAATGGGGCGTCGCTTCGGTCGCGAGATCCTGAGCATCGCCGACTCGGGCCTCGAGGGCCCGGAGCTGCCCGGGACTCACGCATACGACGACGAGGGCGTGCCTATGTCGCGAACCCAGCTCGTCAAGGACGGGATCCTCGTCGGGCGGCTCCACTCCCGCGAGACCGCGGCCCGCCTCGGCGAAGACCCGACTGGCAACGCGCGCGCCCAGGACTACAACCACCCGCCCCTGGTCCGAATGCGGAACACGTTCATTGAAGCCGGCGAGACGTCTTTTGAGGACATGATCTCCGACGTCGAGTTGGGGGTCTACGCGCTCAAGTCGCGCGGCGGCCAGACCTGCCTCGGGAACTTCTCGTTCTCGAGCGCCTACGCCTACATGATTCGCGACGGGAAAGTCGCCGAGCCCGTCCGGGACGTGATCCTCGCCGGAAACCTGTTCGAGACCCTCGAGAACGTGACCGCGGTCGGCAACGACTTCTCCTGGGACAACGCGGGCCGCTGCGGCAAGAACGGCCAGCGAATGCCAGTCGGCATGGGCAGCCCCCACATCCGGATCGAGAACGTCGTCGTCGGAGGTGCCTCGTGAGCACGTCCGAAGGACCCCTCGGAACCAAGTCCGAAGGACTCCTCTCGCGCCTCGCCCCGCTCTCGACCGAGGGCGCGCGAGGAGAGGTGTTCGAGGCCAGCTTCGACACGCTCGAAGTCGGATTCAGCGCGGGCGCGGTCAAGAGCGCCTTGGCCCGGGAGTCCTCAGGGATCGGCCTCCGCGCCGTGGCCGAGGGACGAATGGGCTTCGTGGGCTCACGGGACCTCTCCGCCGAGGGCCTCGCACACCTCGAAAAGCAGCTCGTGAACTCGCTCGAGGTCGGCGACCCGGCCGAAATGACCTTCCCGAGCACTCAGGCCCCAGACCCCGCCGCAGCAGACCTCGGTCTCTCGAGCCCAATCACCGCAGCGCTCACGATCCCCGACTTGGTCGAGACCGGAGAGGCCGCCCTCGCCCAACTCAAGGAGCGCTTCCCTGACGTGACCTTCGACGCGACCGTGCGCCGGAGCGTGGGCCGGAGTCGTCTCCAGAACACGAGCGGCCTCGACACAGGCGAGGCCTACACCGTGTTCAGCTTCTCAGTCGAGGCAAACCAGACCCAAGACGAAGACGTCCTCCTCGACTACGCCTACGTCGTGGGGACCTCGCCCGAGGCCGCCGCGCCCCAGCGCGTCGTCGACGAGCTGGTCCAGCGCCTGACCTGGTCCCAGACCGTCGTCGAGTGGACCCCCGGCAAGCTGCCCGTCCTGTTCTCGCCTGAGGGGAGCTCGCTGATCTGGTCGCCGCTCCTCCAAGCCCTCTCGGGCAAGACGGTCATGCTCGGAACCTCGCCCCTCCGCGAGCGCTCGGGCGAACAGATCCTCGGCGCTCAAATCACGCTCACCGACGACGGACTCCGGCCCGGCGCGCTCGGGAGCGGGGCCTACGACGAGGAGGGGATCCCCCGCGCCACCCGCTCGCTGATCAAGGCGGGCGTCCTCAAGGGCTTTGTGCACTCGCTGGAGACGGCGCTCGCGACGGGCAGCGAGCCGACAGGCAACGGCGAGCGCGGCGGAGCCACGGCCCGTCCCGAGCCGGGGTTTGCGAACCTCATCCTCTCGGGCGGAGACCAGAGCTTCGAAGAGCTGCTGGCCTCGATCGACTACGGAATCCTCGTCCACTCCGTGATCGGGGAGGGCCAAGGCAACACCCTCCCAGGCACCTTCTCCAATCCCCTCGACCTCGCGTTCCTGATCGAGGGCGGCGTGGTCAAGGGACGGATCAAGGACGGCTCGATCGCGGGAGACATTTACCAGCTCCTCGGCCCGGACACGACGGCGCGTCTCTCACGCGAGGTGGTGCCCGTCGGCGGCAGCAGCTTCCTCCCCTGGCTCCTGATAGACGACTTGAACGTCGTCGGCCGTGAGTAGTCCCCTGACCCGCTCACGAGGTCGCTGAGGTGGGCTGGCTCATGCGCCGCCTCTGGCGGGGGTTCCTGCTCCTGCTCAGCACGCCCCTCCTTCTGTTGAAGGCGGTCCTTAAGCGCTTGGTCAAGGTGGACCTGCTCGTTCTGACGTTTAAGAACGAGGTCCCAGACTTCACGAGCACCTCCCCGCTCCAGAAGCTCCTTGCTCGCCAGGACCCTCCATTGTCCTTGGGAGACGCAATTGAGGCCCTCGACGAGGTCGCCGCCCACGGCGGGCCCAAGGGCGTCCTGATCCGACTCGAGCGTGCGCAGCTCGCGCTGGTCCAGGCCGAGGCGCTGGTGGACGCCTTCGATCGCGTCCGGCGGGCGGGGATCAAGATCGCGGTCTGGGGCGAGGGGCTGAGCGGCCCCGCGCTGATGCTGACCTCGGCGGCCGACGAGGCGCTGGGAGCCACCCTCGGGAGCATCGAGTTCCTCGGGGTCCGGGTCCGCAACATATTCGTTCACGACCTGCTCGGGATCCTAGGCGTGGTCCCGCTCCTCCACCGTCACGGCGACTACAAGAGCATGGCCGACATGTTCAACCGCCAGTCCATGAGCCCCGCTCACAGAGAAATGAGCGAGGACCTCGCGCGCGACCTCCACGATCAGCTCCTCGCGCCCGTGATCATGGGCCGCCCGCGAGATCGAGACGAGCTGGTCGCCGCCCTCGACGACGCGCCGCTCGCCCACGAGCAGGCCGTCGCGGCCGGGATCCTCGACGGAGTCGCGTATCGCGACGAGCTCCAGGAGAAAGCCGCCAAGCTCGCCGGCGTCGAAGACCCGACCAAGGCGCGCGCCCTTGGCGTGGCGCCCTACTTGGCCCGGGCCCAAAAGCGCAGGTGGCGCCAAAGCGTCTGGCGAGACCTGCCTCTCCTCCGCGTGATCGACCTCAGAGGCGCGATCAAGGACGACGACAAGGCGCGAGGCTGCGCGGCGCCGCTCCTCTGCGAGGCCCTCGACGAGGCTCGTGAGGACTCGAGCGTCCGAGCCGTCGTGCTCCGAATCGACAGCCCCGGCGGAAGCGTGCTGGCCTCAGAGCGGATCTGGCGCTGCGTAAAGCGACTCGACGAGAGCAAGCCCGTCGTGGCCAGCATGGGCCGGGTCGCGGCCTCTGGCGGCTACTACGCCGCGGCTGGCGCGCGGACGATCGTGGCCCACGCAGGGACCCTGACCGGCTCGATCGGCGTCGTGTCGGGAAAAATGCATATCGCTCCCGCGCTCGCGCGCTGGGGCGTCTCTGTGGACGGAGTTCAAGTCGGGGCTCGGGCTGGAATGCTCGACCCAGATCGCGGCTGGACACCGGAGGAGAGCGAAGCCGTGTTTCGGGAGCTAATGCGCTACTACGAGACCTTCCTCGAGCGTGTCGCAAAGGGGCGGAAGCGAGATCGCGATCAGATTGACGCCGTCGCGCAAGGCAGGGTCTACACCGGCCGGACCGCCCAAGGCTTGGGGCTGGTCGATCAAATCGGAGGGCTCCGGCTCGCGATCGAGCTCGCCTGCCAACACGCCGAGCTGGATCCGAACGCGCTCGAGATCGAGCGAATCTGGCCGCGACCGAGCCGTGGCCTGGTTAGTGTCTTGCGAGGCGCCACGGCTCCGCCCTGGGCGGAGGCCCTGGGAGCAATCGAGGAAGCCGTAGCACTAACGCGAGTCTCGGTTCTCGCCTACTGTCCTCTCCAGATCGAAGGCATCTGATGAGCAGCAAGTTTCAAGCTTCCCTCCGCGAGCGCGCCGAGGCCGAAGAGCGCCCCCGCTTGGCGGCCGCCGCCCGGCTGGCCCTCGCCAAGGAACCCAGCGCAGCGGCGCTGGTCGAGCTGAGCGCCTCGGCGTCCGTGCTCGGCAAGCTGAGCGCGGCGGACGCGAAGCTGGCTCTGGCCCACGTCAAGTTCGGCCTCGCCCAGACCGGGACGCTCCTCTGGGAGGGTGTGCACCTGGCCTGCGAGATCGAAGTCCCCGATCCCGCCATAGACGACCTCGTCGACGCCCTCGAAGACCTCGTCGCCAACACTCGCCTCCCCGGCCCGACGAGAGCCCGCGCGCTGGAGGGCTTCGCCGACATGTCCGGGATCTCAGCCGCCGACAAATTCTTCGAGGAGATCGTCAAGAGCGACGAGAGCTGGACCGTCCGCCGCGCGGCGAAGGACAGCTCCCGTCGAATCGCCAAGGACGACAGCCTCCGCGGTCGGCTCTTTGGGCGCTACGAGGCCCTGATTCGCTGCGAGCGGATCCGAACCGAGGTCTCGGAGGAGATCGTCGACGGCGAGCAGTTGGGCAAATCTGGGCTCCAGCTGCCCCCGACCTTGCTCTCGTTCTTCCTCGAGCAGTTCGTGGGCGGACGTCTGATCCACCTCGAGTTAAATGCCAAGGGCGAGCCGGTCGACGCCGGCCACCTCGCGCTCCGTTCGCCGGGGAGCTACGTGCACGCGGCAGGGGCCGACACCTACGTGCACCCCTCAGAGCGCAACCAGCGCCGACAGCCTGACCTCGCCAACTTCGACGAATACGTCTACACGCGCTACATAGACGGCGACAGCAGCTACCCCAAGGTTGACGAGGACTACGCGCTCACGCGTTACACCGAGCACTACTCCAGCGCCGTCCTCGACGAGGAGAGCTACAACTACGGCGTGCTCTGCTTCGAGCGCGCCTACGTCGACGAGGCCAACCGAGCCTCACACCTCCTCCGCGCCCGCGACGTGCTCCGGACTTTCCGCGACCGCAACGGTGAGGAGTGGGAGGAGATCGACGACCGCCACGACGAGGCCGCCGAGACGATCACTACCGAAGGCCTGGCCTGGCCGCTGCGAGACGCGCCGGGGATCCCGATCCAGATCGGAACCTACTCCGGCGTGTTCGAGCTCGCGATCGACCTCGAGGGACAAGGCGTGTTCGCCCGCGACCCTCAGATCGGCGAGTGGTGGCGGATCGCGACCTGCCTGAGCGCGTTCCTCAATCAGCTCTCCCTCCCCAACCCGGGCGAGGTCCCCGTCGAGACGCCGCTCGAGCTGCTCGAGCTCTGCCGGACGCAGATCGAGGCCGGCCAGCGCCGCAAGGCAGCTCGGACCCTGGCCGACGCCCTTGAGCAAGACCGCAAGAGCACGCCCGTGCTCGAGGCCGCGGGCGCTCTCCTCGGGGCCCTCGAGCCGCTCGAGGCCGCACAACTCCTCTCGTCGATCGTGTTGGCCGGCGATCGAACGAGCAGCGACTCGGCCAAGGCTGCGCTCCAGGCAATTGACCCCGACCACGGCCTGGCCATGATCGAGGCGATCGTGCCCTACGACGAGGACGGGACCCAGATCGCGCTCCTCGTCGACTGCGCAGCCGCGCTGCGCAAGAAGAGCCACGCCGAGGTCCGCAAGCTGGCCAAGGACAGCCGCGACACGCGCAGCAAGCGTCAGATTCGAACCCTTCGCAACCCCTTCTACAGTTAGCGAGCTGTCCATGAGCGACGACAAAATCGTAATGGCCAAGGGGGCCCCCGCGCCGGTCGGCGCCTACCCCCACGCGCGGCGGGTCGGAGATCTGCTCTTCCTGTCGGGGGTCGGCCCCCGCCAGGCGGGGACGGACGCGATTCCAGGCGGCCCGATTGAGGACACCGCAGGCAACGCCCTCGACTACGACGCCAGCGCCCAGACCGAGGCTGTGATCCAAAACGTGCGCACGATCCTCGAGGCCTCGGGCAGCTCGCTCGAGAAGGTCGTCGACGTGACCTCGTTTCTCGTCGACATGAAGCGGGACTTCAAGGCCTACAACGCGGTCTACAAGACCCACTTCGAGGGGATCCAAGCGACCCGGACCACGGTCCAAGTCGGCGCGCTCCCGACCCCGATCGCCGTCGAATTCAAAGTGATCGCGCTGCCCTAGTGGCTTTGATCGACATCTCGCCGCCCCTCAGCGAGGCGATCGCGGTTTGGCCGGGGGACGTGCCCCTGGCTCGCCAGGTCGCGCTCAGCTTGGAGGAGGGCCACACCATAGCCCTCAGCTCCGTCTCCACGACCGTGCACGTCGGCGCCCACGTGGACGCCCCGAATCACTACGTCGTGGGAGGCCAGGACGTCGCGAGCCGCTCACTCCACTACTACTACGGACCCTGTCAGGTGATCCAAGTCGACCTCCCGCGGGGGGCCCGGATCCTCCCTGAGCACGTCCAAGAGCCGATTCTTGCGCCTCGTGTCCTGTTTCGGACAGGGTCTTTCCCAGACCCAACCCAGTGGAACAACGACTTCAACAGCCTCAGCTCAGAGCTCGTGGACCACGTGCACGCGGCCGGTGGGATCCTGATCGGGATCGACACGCCTTCGGTCGACTTGTTCGACGATAAAGTCCTCGAGGCCCACCACGCCCTGGCACGCCACGACATGGCCAACCTCGAGGGTGTCGTCCTCGGCCACGTCGAACCGGGGCTCTACACCTTGATCGCGCTCCCCCTCGCGCTCGTCGGGGCCGACGCAAGTCCAGTTCGTGCTGTCCTCGCACCCCCCGTGGTTTAACGCGTTCCCAGGCCGCCCCCGAACTGTGTTTCGGACTCGGACTCTCCCCCTTGAGGCCCCTAGGCCCTGTGCTATCGTCCCTTCGTGGTGAAACCGAATACCCAACAATGTTGATCGTGTCGACTCGTTCATGACGTCGGTCGCAGTGTCGACCTCGACGTCGGAGCGGCCCCCGCATCCATTCCTCCCCGCTCGCGCGGCGGATGGTTCCTCGGTATCCGACCCTCTTCTTCTCATCGGGCTCCCCCCCGCGGGTCCCGACGACTCCGCAGCGCGGCGCCTCGGTCTCCGGACCGCCCTCGGCTGGACAGCTTCAGGCCAAGCCCTCCTGGCTCGGGTCCGCGCCCAAGCCGCGGCGCTCCCCTGCTCCAGCCTCGACGTCCTCCGCCTCGACGTCCTCCGCCTCGACGTCCTCCGCCTCGACGTCCTCCGCCTCGACGTCATCCACCTCGACGTCATCCAGGGACATGTCGAGCGGTGGGCAGCCACACTCGACCTCCGCTGGGTCCGCTGCGAACGGGGCCCTGACGTTGATCTGGAAGGCTGGGACGCTCCCGTCCCCTGCGTGTTCCTCGCTGGCGGCCCCCTCCGCTTCGTCGGCTCTGATCGCTTCGGTCGTCGAGTCGTGCTCGCGAGCGCGACTCGGATTTCTGAGGGCTGGAGGCTCGACCTCGCGCCGTGTCCCGAGTCGATCCTCGACCACCTCGTCGAGTCGGGGCGCTGGCCGCTCTGGTTGGCAGAGGTTCAAGTCCGGGTCCTCCCGATCGGCGCCGATCAGCTCGCCCCCGCTAAGGAGCTTGCAGAGCGCCTCTCCGCCAAGGGGTGGCGAGTCCAACTCGACACTGCGGGCCCGCTCAGCGGTCGAGTGCATGGCGCGGCGCGGACCCGGGTCCCCGCGCTCTGCGTCCTTGGAGCCCGCGAGGTCGCAGACGACCTCGTCTCGCTCCGTTGGCGTGGCCAGCGCGGCCACAGCCTCCTGAGCGAGGCCGACCTATACACGAGCCTGAGTCAGGCTCACACCTGGAACCACCCCGCCGAGAACTCCTCGGCTGAGCGCTCGTCCGACCGCGGCGACGCTCAATTCGAAGCATCAAACCGGAGGCATTAGCCATAGCCATTCGCAGAAAGCGCCCCGACATGAGTCGGCAGTCCCAGGACCGGGGACCGCGAGTCAACGAGCGCATCAAAATCCGTCAAGTCCGATTGATCGACCACCTGGGCGAGCAACACGGCGTCGTCCCGACCGAAAAGGCCATGGAAATGGCCCGCGCGGAAGGGCTCGATCTCGTCGAGGTCGCTGACCGCGAGAAGCCGCCCGTCTGCAAGATCATGGACTACGGAAAGTTCAAGTACGAGGCCAAGCGGCGTCAACGCGAGAACTCCAAAAAGCAACACAAGGTCGAGCTCAAGCAAGTTCGGATTCGGCCAAAGACGGGCGAGCACGACTACCAAGTCAAGCTCAAGCACAGCAAGCGCTTCCTCGAAGCAGGCTGCAAGGTGCAAGTCAACGTCATGTTCCGCGGTCGGGAGCGCGCGCACACTGAGATCGCGCGCGGCCACCTCAAGCGAATGGCGGCCGAGCTAGAGGACCTGGCCAAGGTCGAAGTCCACCCCAAGATGGAGGGCTTCCGCATGATCATGGTCATGGCACCGACCCAGAAGGCGCTCCGTATCAACCGCGAGGCGAAGGCCCGCCGGGAAGCTGAGAAGGAGGCCCGCAAGGAGAAGCGTCGTCAGCGCGGCGAGCGGCAGCACGACAGGGCCACCGAGGAAATGAGTTCGGCAGACGAGCTCGAAGAGTCGGGGGACGATCTCGACGACACCGAGGCGCAACGCCTCGACGACTCGGACGAGGGTGAAAGCCTAGAGGGCGAGGCGAAAGCCGAGACCGAAGCCGAAGCCGTAGCCGAGACCGAAGCCGTAGCCGAGACCGAAGCCGAAGACACGCCGGAGGCCAAGCCTAAGGCGAAGAAGAAGGCCAAGACGAAGAAGAAGACGACGAAGGCCAAGGCCAAGAAGAAGGCCAAGACGAAGAAGAAGACGACGAAGGCCAAGTCCTAGGCTGAAGCCACAAGAGGAGAGGTTTCCGCCACTGCGCGAGCCCTCTCCTGTTTCCACGAGCCTCTCGCGACCCCTGGCCGCGAGGGGCTCGCTGCGTGTGCTGTGCTGTGGCGCTCGCTTGAGCGGGAGCGAGTTGCTCTCAACACCGAGACGGAGGACGCAGAGCCTGCGCGGAGTCGCTTAGGGCTTCTTGGCCGGCTCGATCACCACTCCCTCGGCCGTGAGTCGGTAGCGCAAGTCGACACTCGCTAGGAGCAAGCTAAGGGCGTCCCTGAGCGTCGCGTTCCGCAGCTTCAGGGTGCAGGGCAGGTCCAGGTCGATCTTCGAGTCGACCCTAAACGTCAAGCCGGTAACGCCTCTGAGGAAGTCGATCGCCTGGCGAAGCGGCGTGCTGTCGAAGTTCATCGAGAGCGACTGGGTGGTGAGTCGTTTGGCGACTGCAGGGTTGATCGCTAACTCCGCTCGCGTCAGCCGGGGTGCGAGGCGCCCGAGGTCCTTCCCAAACACCAAAGCCCCGCCTCGGTAGGTGAACGAGAGCCCCCGCGCGGAGGCGATCAGGCGAAGCGCTGAGAGATATTCAATGTCGCGGATCCGGAGCTTCACCTTCTCGTCGAGGTCCACGTCAGAGAGCGAGACGAAGTTGAGACCCGTGACATCCCGCAGGAAGCCAAAGACCTCACCCAGCGGCGTCCCTCGGAAGACGAGCGTGGACTTCCACTGGCGGAGCCGTTGCTCGACCTGACGGTCGAGCTCGGTGCTCGGGGTCGGAAACACCGCTGGCGCGTTGAGCCCCGAGAGGTCCTTGCCGATGTGAACAGCGCCGTGGGCGAGATCCACCGAGAGACCCAACTGGGCGGCGATCAGGCGCAGGACGTCGAGGACCCCCACCGCCTTGAGGCGAAGCGTGACCTTGCCCTGTGGGGCCCCCACCAAGACGTAGTTTTCGCCCGTCATGTCTCGCAGGAAGTCTGCGACCTGCGCGACCGAAGTCCCGCCGAAGTCGAGCGTCATTTTCTGTCGCGCCAAACTCACATAGAGCTCGGCGTTTCCCGCGATCCCCGCTCTCGAGAGCTTCGGCAGGACAAAGGGTGTGCCGCGGGGATGAACCACGAGCGCCCCTGCGACGAGCGACCAGGTCAGGTCCTTGCCAAAGGCCGCCTCCATTCCCGCCCGCAACTTGACGTTCTTGAGCTTGCAGGTCGACGTCGCCTTGGGATCGACGCTGGGTGCCACGACGACGTTTATGCCCGTTATGTCCTGAAAGAAAGCGGCGACTTCCCCGATGGGAACGCCGGGGAGGTTGAGCGTGACCTGACGACTCTCAATGATCTGCTCGACTCGCTTGCGCCAGTCGACGCTGACGGGGCTCGCCTTGACGAGAGATAAGCGCTGGAGCGACTCGCTCAGGTCCCCCGGGAAAGTCGAGAGGAACAGGATCTCGCGCTCGGCCCCGCGCAGGTCTCCGTTGGCTGCGAGCAAGAAGACTCTGCGCTTGGTCGCGGCTATGGCGTGGACGGAGTCGCTTCGCTGAACCTTGGCGTAGTGCGCGAGCGCGCGCGCGCGATCCTGGGCTTCGAACTCCGCTTGGAGTCCGTCGGCGAACTCCTCTTCCCCAGCAAATGCGAGGGCAGGCAACCAGAGCAAGAGGACCAAGAGAAAGGAGCGGGCCATGGGACCTCCAAAGGGCGGGTATCCTACGCCGCCCGTGGCTTCCTGAGTCGCTCGGCCAAAACCCTCTGGGGGTCCCATGTCCCGCTTGCTCGCGCTCACCCTCGTCCTGTTCGTATTCGCCCCGCCAGCCCTTGGGCAAGACGAGGTTCAGAACCTCAAGGACACAAACACCAAGCTCCGCCAAGAGCTCGCGCGCGTAGCAGTGACGACCGCCGCCTTGCGGCGTGACATGGCGACCCTCCGCCGACGCAAGGACGGCGAGATCAGTGCCCTCCGCCAGCGGATCACCCGCTCGGAGGACCAGTCGATTCGGCAGGCCCGAGACTTTGACCGAGAGAAGATCCGTGGCGCCGAGCAGCAGGAGAAACTGTCGCGGAAGCTCCAGGAGTCCGCTCGAAGACAGGCGCTGAACACCGCCCGACAAGAGAGCAAGAAGGCCGAGCTCGTCCAGACGATCTCGAAGCTCAAGGCCCAGCTCGCCTGGCAGACCAAGCTCTCCTTCGATCCAGGCCGCTGCGTGAGCGTCGCCTTCGACAAGACTCCGCTCCGCGACGCGCTCGCGGACCTTAACCACCAGAGCAGAATCCGGCACGTCGTGTCCCGAGAGGCGCTCCGAGGAGCCAGCCAGCAGACCGTGAGCTTCACGAAGGCCCACGTCCCACTCAAGGAAGTCCTCGACGAAGTCGCCCGGCAAACCCAGCTCAGCTGGGGCTCAAAGGAGGGCGCGATCCACCTCCAAGGCCTGCTCCGGACCGACTCAGGCCTGCGCTATCAAGACCTGGTCCGGGGCAAAGGGCCCCTCCCCAAGCCGAATCAAACCCTCCTCGTCCATTACGTAGGCAGCTTCGAGAGCGGCGAGGTCTTCGATCACTCCAAGGGCAAGCCCCCCCTTGAGTTCACGCTCGGCAAGAGTCAAGTGATCAAAGGCTTTGAGGAGGGGATCGCGAGCATGCGGGTCGGCGGAAAGCGACGACTCGTGATCCCGCCGGCGCTAGCCTATGGCGTCAAGGGCAAGGGGCCCGTTCCACCGAACTCGACCCTGATCTTCGAAGTCGAGTTGATCAGCGCCAAGTAGCGCCGACACCCTAGTCCTCCGAGGTGCTGCCTCGGAGCGCGTCGTTGACGCCCTTGAGAGGGACCGTCGGCTCACCCTTGGCCTGGGCGGCCTTGAGCCGCGCCACCTCAGCAGCCGTCGCCCGGCGGCGATCGGCCTCGTCGAATCGATTCCCGCCCATCGTGTCCATGTCGAACACTTGGCCGAGCTCGAGGCCGGCGTATTGACCCCCCGTCACGTAGACCTTTGAGGTCTCCTCGCCGGCCTGAATCTGAATCACGTAGTCCTCGTCGTCGTGCACGACCCTGGGGACCATGACCGTCGTCGCTTTGCCCTCGAAGTCGAACACCGTCTTCGCCTCATAGACCAGGTAGGTCCGCTCGGGCTCGTAGCGCTTCTCGACGATCTTCCCGCGACGAATCGGCGGGGTCCGGGTGAACCAGTAAGCGCCGATCGCCGTGACGCCCGCCA
>JAESQQ010000789.1 GCA_016765095.1 Planctomycetota bacterium
CTCTTTGCGCACGACCTCCAAAGGACCGGTCCCGGTCCTTGCGGCCCAAGCCGCAGAGCCAGCCTCGGGGGTTCCCCAGCCAGAGCCCTGCCAGCCGGACGCGTCCCCGAACTCAGACCCCGCCCTCCCCGAGCCCTCGGAAATGAGCGGCTCGTTGAGAAACTCGTCGTCAGGGAAACTCTCGGGGGGTGGCTCCATGGTCCTTCAGGGCAGCGAGAGGCAGCGAAACTCAGTCCGAGTTTGATCGGACGTGCCGGGATTCCCCAGCGCTGTTAGGAATCGCAAAGGAACCGGCGCATGGCCCGGATCATGAGAATCTGATCGGCGCTCCCGCACATCTCGCGAATCGAGTGCATTGAGAGCATGGGATTTCCCACGTCAACGGTCGGAATCCCGACCCGCGCGGCGGTGATCGGGCCGATCGTGGAGCCGCAAGCGAGGTCACTCCGGTTCACAAAGCGCTGGAGCGGGACCTCCTCGGCACAGCAGGCGGCAATGAACTGTCGCGCGCTCGCAGAGTTCGTCGCGTAGCGCAGGTTGCTGTTGAGCTTGAGCACCGGGCCCCCGTTGAGGCGCGGCATGTGACGCGGCTCGTGGAGATCGCCGTAGTTGGGGTGCACCGCGTGGGCCATGTCGGCCGAGACGAAGGTCGACTTGGCCTTGGCCCGGTGAAGGTCCTCTCGGGACCCGCCGCGGGCGAGCACGATCCGCTCCAGGATGGCCTCGAGCATCGGCCCGTCTTCGCCCTCGGCGCTGCGGCTCCCGACCTCCTCGTGATCGTAGAGCGCCACGACCTGAGTGAAGGAGGTCTCGGCCGCAGCCCCGATCAGGGCCTCGAGCCCCGCGTGGCAGCTGCCAAGATTGTCGAGGCGCGGGGCGTGCACGAACTCCCGGTCGATCCCTGAGATCACCGAGGGGACGACGTCGTAGAGCATTAAGTCGAAGCCCTCGATCGAGGCCGCGTCGCTCAGGCCGAGCTCCTCGACGACGAGCTCCTCGAGCCAGCCCTCGTCACCCTTCGCGCCGAGCCCGACTAAGGGTGGCAGGTGCTTTTGCTTGTCGAGCTTGAGCCCCTTGCTGTTGACCTCACGGTTGAGGTGGATCGCGACGTTGGCCACTCGAGCCAGGGGGCGCTCGATCCTCAGCAGCCGCGCTTCGTCCTCGCCGCGCACGAGAATTCTCCCCGCGAGCGAGAGGTCTCGGTCGAGCCAGGTCGCGAGCAGGACGCCGCCGTAGGGCTCGATCCCAAACTGGCGATAGCCCTCCTTGACGTAGCTCGCCTTGGGCTTGAGGCGCAGGTTAGGGCTGTCGGTGTGAGCACCGATCAGTCGGAATCCAGCCACCGCCGGGTCCTCCTGACCGACTCGAAACGCGAGGAGCGTGCTCTGGTTGCGAACCACATAGCGAGCCTGGCCGGGCGCGAGTTCCCAGGCCTGCCCCTCGTCGAGGCGGCTAAACCCCGCCGCCTCGAGCAGGGCGACCGAGCTCGTGACGGCGTGGAAAGGCGTCGGCGAGGCGTCTATGAACTCGATCAGGCGACGGCTGGCGGCGAGGGCCTCGGTCATGCTGGCTCCAAGATTGGGTCTAAGTCTGGACGAGGCGTACCCGCAGAAGGGGCCTGCGGTCTAGCTCGCGAACAGCTCGCGAATGACCTTGCCGCTCTTGTCTACAGCGCGCAAGGGCCGCCCCTCGCGGGTGTAGTTGGTGTGGTCGGGGTCGAGCCCGAGGGCGTGAAACAGGGTCGCCATCAAATCGCTCGCGCCAATCGGTCGTTTGGTGACCTTCATGCCGTCGCCGCTCGTCTCGCCGACGACTCGCCCGCCTCGAATCGGACCGCCCGCGAGCGCCACAGTCCAGCCGTTGGCGAAGTGATCCCGCCCGTCGTTGGCGTTGATCCGCGGCGTACGGCCGAACTCGCTCGTGAGGATCACGACCGTCTTGCGGAGCAGGTCGCGCTGGGCGAGGTCTGCCAGGAGCCCTCCGAAGCCTGCGTCGAGATACGCAGCGAGGGCGGTGTTCTTGGTGAAGTTGTCGTCGTGGGTGTCCCAGCCACCGAGCTCGACCTCCACCGCACGCGCCCCGGCTTCGACCAGCCGTCGGGCCATCAGGCACCCTTGGCCGAACCGGTTCTCGCCGTAGGAGGCTCGAGTGGCCATGGTCTCCTTGCTGAGGTCGAAGGCCGCGACCTTGGGGCTGTGCATGAGGCGATCGGCGCGCTGATAGACCTTCGTCAGAGCTTCGGTCTCGCCGCCGGGGTGGTTCTTGCGGAACCTGCGCTCGATCGCCTCGAGCAGTCGCCGACGTCGGCCGAAGCGCCGCGCGTCGACGCCCTTGGGGTAGCCGAGGTTGGCCACCGGCTTGGTCGGATCCGCGACCGCGAAAGGCTGGAAATCGACGCCGAGGAAGCCGGCCCCGACCGCCGTCCCAGCCACGTGCACGTAGTTGGGAAGCTCCTGAGTCGGGTCGTGCGTCGCTTGGGCCACGAGCGAGCCAAGGTCGGGGTGCCGGACGGTGCCGCTGGGGGCATAGCCCGTGTGGATCAGGCGCCGAGCGCGGTCGTGGGCCCCTTCGCGAGTCGCCATTGAGCGGATCAAAGAGAGGTGGTCGGCTTGTTCGGCCAGCTTCGGCAACAGCTCGCTCAGCTGAATCGCCGCTGCTTGGGTCTTGATCGCCTTGAGGGGTCCCGCGTTCTTGTGGCCCGACTTGGGGTCGAAGGTGTCGGTCTGGCTCATTCCGCCAGCCATGTTGAGCACGATCACGGAGAGCGCGGTCTTCTCGTCCGCCCAAGCGGTCTGCCCGCCCAGCGCGAAGCCCAACGCGCCCCCCAGCGAAATGCCGAGGAAGCCGCGCCGATCGATCCTAGGGAAGTCGTGGTCCATGAGCCCTCCGTCCCGAGATCCTACGCGTTTTTGGCTTAGGGGCAGTTCGCCTCGGCCGCTCGAAGCGCGCGACGAAGTTCGCGCAGACGGAGCTCGAACGCCCGCTTCCGAGCAGCGCCCTAGGACTTCGTCAGGAGCACGATCGCGATCACGAGCCCGAGCACGACCACGACGAGGCCGATCACCGCAAGCCTCATCCGCTTGAGCCTGGCGTCGGCGCCCGCAGCGCCGACCTGGGTCGCGCGAACCTTGCTCGACCCGGCGGCCGTCCCCGCCGCCATCCCCGCGATCGGGGGGAGCCCCTCGACGAGGTCTCCGGTCCGAATCGCCTCGAGGTCGGTGATCAAGTCGTTGGGGTTGGCGTAGCGGTCCTCTTGCTTCTTCTCGGTCAGACGGGCGATCACGGCCGCCAGGCCAGGGCTCACGTCGGGCGCCTTGGCGCGCACGTCTGGGCAGGGGTCGCGGGTCAGCTGGCGCAGGATCTGGGCCACGACTTTCGCCTGGAAGGGGAGCTCGCCCGTCAGGAGGTGATAGATCGTGATCCCGAGCGTGTAGAGATCGCTCCGAATGTCGAGGTCGTCGGCGCGGGCTTGCTCAGGGGACATATACGCCGGCGTCCCGACGAGCGCGCCCTTGACGGTCACCGCAGGCATTCCCTCGTCTCCGTCTTCCGCGCGCACGAGCCCCAAACCGGCGAGCTTGACCGTCGTCCCGTCGGCGCCGAGCAGAATGTGCTCCGGCTTCACGTTGCGATGGAGGAGGCCCTCGTCGCGGAGGTAGCTGAGGCCGCGCGCCACCTGGAGGGCGATCGAGACAACCTCTGCCTCGGGGAGCCGGCCCCGGCTCTCGAGAACCTGCTCTAGGTCCTCTCCTTCGAAGTACTCCATCACCAAGAAGAAGGTGCCCAGCTCCTCCCCCGCGTCGAGAGTCTTGACCAGATTGGGTTGAACCTTGTTGAAGAGCGTCCGCGCCTCGCGGAGGAAGCGCTTCCCGAGGGTCGGGCTGTTGGCCATGATCTCAGCAGGGAGGAGCTTGATCGCGACCGGCCCCTCTGGAGAGTCCGCCAAGAACACGCCGCTCGTGGCCTGGCCGAGTTTGCGCTTCAGCGAGTATTTCCCGACCTCGCGCCCAATGGTGACTTTGTCGGTCGGACGTTGGGGCGCCTCGAGTCGGGTGGGAGCAGTCAACGGCGTAGCCGGGGTGGCCGGCGTGGGTGGCGCCAAGTGCTGCGGGACCGGATTGACGGTGTGCGTGGGAGAGGCCACTGACGGAGCGGGCGCCGCCGCTCCTCCTGGAACGCGCAGCGGCGCCTGACACGAGGTGCAAGCGCCCTCGCGCCCCTGGTAGGTGTCTGGGACGTCGAAGCGCTGGGAACACTTCGGACATATGACGGTGATCGGCACTCGAACCTCGATTGGCGAGGTCCAAATCCTACCGCGCCACGCCACCCGCCGCCTGGCGTAACGCCGACACTCGCTGACTCCAACGAACCTGGGTGGGGTAGGCTCGGACCATGCCAGGCGAGACGAAGTTCCAGACGTATGTCAAGCAATCGCGGGATCCTCTCAACTCCCTCGTCCTGACCCTCCCGATCCTGCTCCTCTACAACGTTGGGCTCCTCATCTCGGGTGGGGGAACCCTCAACGGGGTCGACTTCATCACCGTGTTCCTGCTCAAGAACTGGGGCATGTCGGGAATGATGGCCTTCAACGGCGGGTTGTTCGTGACCCTCGTGTTGGCAGTCCTCATCCTCAAACGGGAGAAGCGCCTCGAGCCCGCGATCGTGTTCCCGATCATTGTCGAGAGCACCGTCTACGCGGTTGGAATGGGCTCGCTGATCCTCCTCCTAATGACCTACATCCCCGGCCTGAACGCAGCGCCGCCAACCGTGGGACTCCTCGATCGAATCTTCATTTCGATGGGAGCTGGGTTCCACGAAGAGCTCGTGTTCCGGCTCGTGCTCTTTGGCGGCTTGAGCTGGGCAATCGGACGCCTGACCGAGAAGCCAGAGCTGGGGATCGTGATCGGACTCGTGGTCAGCTCGCTCTTGTTTTCGCTGGTTCACTACCTCGGAGCCGAGGCCTTCGCCCTCAACACCTTTGTCTACCGCGCGCTCGCGGGAGCGGTCCTCGTCGGGCTCTACTACTGGCGCGGATTCGCAGTCGCGGTCTACACCCATGCGATCTACGACGTCTATGTCCTCGTGTGGCGGGAGATCTTCTGAGCGAGACCGGGTCTCCTTACCCTCAGCTCGACGACCCCGAGGGAGCCGCGGTCCCGACGGGGGTCCGCGTGATCGACGCCCACGTTCACCTCTTTCCCCCGCGGACTTTTCGCTCGATCTGGCGTTGGTTCGAGGCCCACGCCTGGACCGTCCGCTACCCGCTCGAGTCCCCAGACGTCTTGGAGTTCCTCCTCTCGCGCGGCGTCGAGCGCATCGTTGGGCTCTGCTACAGCCACGTCCCGGGCATGGCCCGCGACCTCAACGCAGCCATGGCGGATTGGGCACGGGCCGAGCCGGCCTTGATCCCCCTGGGGACCGTCCTCCCAGGCGAGCCCGACGCGGTCGAGGTGGTCCGCGAGGCCCTCGGCCCCCTCGGCCTTCGCGGGCTCAAGCTCCACGCCCACGTCCAGGGAATCGCGCCCGACGACCCGCGCCTCGATCCGATCTACGCCGAGGCCAGCGCGGCCGGCGCACCGATCGTGTTCCACGCGGGACGAGCCCCAATGTGCGCCGGCTACAGGTGCGACCCGAACGTCCTCTGCGGGCCAGATCGAGTCGCCCCCGTCCTCGAGCGCTACCCGAACCTCCGGTTCGTCGTCCCCCACCTCGGCGCCGACTCCTACAGCGGGTTCGAGGCGCTCCTAGACCGCTTCGAGCACCTCTACCTCGACACAACAATGGCGATCGCGTCTTACCTAGACCCCAACCCCGACCTCGGGATCCTCTCGCGTCGCAGCGAGCGCCTGATGTATGGAACCGACTTCCCGAACCTTCCCTTCGCCTGGGACCGCGAGCTGAAGGTCCTCCTCGAGGCGGATCTTAGCGAAGACGCACGGCGCGCGATCCTCTCGGAGAACGCCGCTGGCCTATTCGGCGTCTAGGAGCGGCCGCAGCTCGTCGAGGAAGTCCTGGGGCTCGCGGAAGGTGCGATAGATCGAGGCGTAGCGAACGTAGGCCACGGGATGAAGCTCACGGAGCCTGGCCATGATCCCCTCACCGATCCACGCTGCGGAGACCTCGCGCTCATGTCCCGCCTGGACTTCTGTCACGATATCGTCCACGAGGGTCTCGATCGCCTCGGTCGAGATCGGTAGCTTCTGGCAGCTCAGTTCGACGCAAGTCAGGACCTTCTCGCGCGCGAAGGGCTGACGGCGCCCGTCCTTCTTGACCACCTTGAGCGGCGCCTCCTCGACTCGCTCGTAGGTCGTGTAGCGCTTCCCGCAGTCAATGCACTCGCGGCGACGCCGAATCGCAGCGCCCCCGCCCGACTCGCGAGAGTCGATCACCTTCGACCGCTTTCCGTCGTCGTGACACCAAGGGCAGCGCATGCCTCCGTTCTAGTCGACCCGCGCCGGACTCGCCCTCCAGAGAGATCTTTCCGGGCAGCGAATCTGTTCCCCAACGGCTACGACGACAACGCGGAACCTCAGCTCGCCTCCCGGAGTGAGAGGTAGGGTATTCCCTGGAGTCCTTCCTGAGCCAAACCTCCCCGACCCCCCACGCACCCGAGCAGGGCGCCGCACCCGAGCAGGGCGCCGCACCCAAAGAGCGCGACACGCTCGGTTGGCCCTCGCCGACCCCCTCTGGCTGGATCCTGCTCTCGGCGGCGATCTCCGTCCTCGTCCTGCGCCCCCAAGGCGCGCTGGGCGACACCCTGGCGGGGACCCTCTGCCTGCTTTGGCTGATGGGCTGGATGTGGGCCAAGCTCCTCCCCCTCCGCGCGCTCGAAGTCCGCCGGCGCTTGCCAGCGTCTGCCACCAAGGGCGAGGCCGTCCGCGTCGTGCACGAGCTCCGCAACCCGAGCGGACGCGCGCTCCGCGACTTGATCGTGCGGGAGTGGAACCCCGCTCAGGACCCGGCTCGCGAGTGCCAAAGCTACTTTCCCGAGGTCCTCCCCTCGGCCCGCGGAGAATCTCGCGCGCGGCTGTTCCTCGGACGACGTGGACCTCTCGAGCTGGGGGGGCTGAGTGTGTTCGCAACCGATCCCTTCGGGTTGTTTCGCGTCGAACGACGGATCCCGCTTCGGGCCGAGGTCCTGGTTCGGCCCCGGCCCCAAGAAGTCGTCGGGCGCTGGGCCCTTGAGCAGGCGCAACGGCGCTCCGGCGGTGCGCCGACGCCCATGGAGTGGACCACGGTCCGGGAGTGGCGCCCCGGCGACCCGCTCCGTTGGATCTGTTGGCGCCTCACGGCCCGACGGGGGTTTCCGATCGTGCGCACGGGGCCGATTCAGACCGCTCACCAAGCGGTGATCGTCCTCGACGTGCGACCCGGCGCTCGCCGAATCGACTTCGAGCGAGCCGTCGCCGTCGCGGCCGGGCTCGGTCTCGTCCTCCTTCGACGAGGAGCGAATCTGACGCTCGTCGTCGGCAACGAGCCCCCTCTGGGCCCTCTCCAGGGAGCCGCTGGCTCCTCCCCCTTCCTCGAGCGGCTGGCCCTCGTCGAGCCAGACTCCACCGCCAGCCTCCCGCGCGTGTCGGGCGCCTACCTCGTCACCAGCTGCCGGCTTCAGCCCGGTGAGGGAGGAGGCGCCGCGCTAACGCTCGAGAGCCCCCGACTCCTCCCCGGGACCGTCCACGCCAAGGAAGCGCCACGCGCAGACCGTCAGCCCCAGCGAGCCGCCTCGTGAGGCTGGCGGGTCTCCGGCGAGGACCGTCCGTGCACCGCCTCGAAGGCGCACGCGGCGCCTTCGCGCTCGCGCACGTGGCCTGCCTCTGCCTCCTGGCGCACGTCTCCCCAAACGGAGCCTGGGCGCTCCTGGCGGGGATCGTCGTGGCGCTCACAGGCGCCCTTCCTCCCCAGCCACGAGGCCTGCGGACTGACGTCCTGACCCTGGCCCGCCTCAACGCTGCGATCGTGGCGGGGTTCGTCGTGCTCGGAACGCTGTTCTTCCTCCAGAGCCAGGGAGGGGGCGCTCCCCTCGCTTGGTTCGCACGCCTGATCTCTCTGGTCGGCCTGATCAGCGTCTCTCGGACGCCTCAGCGTCTCCTCGGAGGTCACGCGCTCTTGGTCGCGCTCGCGCTCTGGAACGCGGCGGCTTGCGAAGACTCGCTCGAGCCACCCCCGTTGGGGCTCGGGCTGGCCTCGGCCGCGCTCCTGCTCTGCCTGCGCGGGGTCCTCGCCGGACACCGAGAGGACATTGAGGAGCGCTCAGCTCGCTCGATCACGACCGGTGTCGCGCCGACCCCTTGGGGCCTCAAGCAGGTCCGGCTCCCGGCGCTCTTGGTCCTGGCCTTCGCGCTCGTCCCGCTCGGGCTCGGCCTCCCGCTCCCCCGCTGGCCGC
>JAESQQ010000790.1 GCA_016765095.1 Planctomycetota bacterium
GGCAGCGACTCCCGAGGCAGCGACTCCCGAGGCCGCGACTCCCGAGGCCGCGACTCCCGAGGCCGCGACTCCCGAGGCCGCGACTCCCGAGGCCGCGCCGGCTAGTAGCGAAGAGCCGGCTAGCGAAGAGGCTCCGGCCGACGCCAAGCCAGAGCTCGGAATCGAGCTCGCATCTGAATCCACCGACCCGCCTGCAGGCGACTCAACTGAGGAGTCAACCGAAGGTTCTTCAGATCAGGACGACAGCGCCCCCGCAGAAGGCGCGTCCTAATCGTATTCGTGTGCGCGCCGAGGGGCGCGCGCACGAGGGAACATGGTTAATCTCCCACCCGGCGTGAGTTCCCGGGCCCTATGAACTCAGCGGAACAACGCATCAGGAGAACCACACCTTGAAGGTTCGTCTCTACCATCTTGCAGCCGAGTGGGAAGTTCCCTCCACGGCCATCCTCGAAACCCTCCATGAGAACGGGCATCGCTCGCTCAAGAACCACTTCGTGGAGGTGGACGAATACGACATTCCGGGGCTCCAGCAGATGCTGCTGGAAGCCGGTCTCTTTGGCCCGCCTGAAGAGGAAGCGGTCGAGGGCGAAGTCGCCGAGGCCGATTCCGAGGCCGAGGTCGCTGAGGCCACCGAAGTCGCCGAGGTCGCCGAAGTCGCCGAAGTCGCCGAAGTCGCCGAAGTCGCCGAGGTCGCCGAGGAGACCACGCCGACGGACACGGTCGAGGAGACTCCCGAGGTCGTGGCCGAAGCCGCCAAGCCTGAGAGCGCTCCCGTCGAGGCTGAGGCGCCGCCAGCCGAGGTGAAGGCTCCCGTCGAAGCCAAGAAGAGCGAGCCGAAGAAGGCCCCAGCTGTGGATACGCCCGTCGTCGAAGCCCCGACCCCAGTCGTCAAGGAGGAGGTCAAGAAGGAGGACGTCAAGGCCAAGCCGGCCCAGCGCTCCCTCTTGCCGCCACCCAAGGCGGGTGGTCCAGCCGGACCTCCCGGAACGCCCGTCGGCGTGGCAGCCGGATTCCGTGGCTTCGCGCCCGGATTCGACCCCAACGCTCAGCGCGCGCGCCGCAACCGCGCCTCGAGTAGTCCCGCCAGCCCCTCAGGCCCCCCCGTCCCCGGGGAGATCCAGTCTGAGGATCCAGATCGCAACAAGCGGGCTGGGTCGCGCGCAGGCCTCCAGGCCAACAAGCGCGCCCGCACCGCTGCTCGCCGCCCAGGCGCCCACGGTGGCCAGGGTCGCGGTCGTCGTCTTGAGCGACGGATGCAGGAGATGGACCGCTGGAACCGCGTCAAGCGGAAGCCGCGGCGCCCGAAACAGCGCGGGATCGGCGGGGCCACGATCCCCGAGGAAGCAAACGTCCAGCTTCCGATCAGCCTCAAGGACCTCTCCGCGATCATCGCGATTCGGGTCGTCGAGCTGGTTAAGTTCCTGATGAAGAAGTCGCTGATGACCAGCATGGTCGAGCCAGTCTCGATCGAGGCGATCGAGGAGATCGGGCTCAACTGGAACATCGACCTCACGATCCTCAGCGAGATCCTCGCCGAGGACAAAGTCACCTCGATGGACAAGGAGAAGAGCGAGGACACGGACCTCGTTCCTCGTCAGCCGATCGTGGCTGTCCTGGGTCACGTCGATCACGGCAAGACCAGCCTCCTCGACTACATCCGCAAGATGAAGAAGCCCGTCACCGCCGGGGAAGCTGGAGGAATCACCCAGCACACCGGCGCCTACGTCGCGGTCCACGGCAAGAAGTCGATCACCTTCATTGACACCCCGGGTCACGCGGCTTTCACCGAGATGCGGATTCGGGGCGCCAACGTGACCGACATCGTGCTCCTCGTGATCGCGGCCGACGACGGCGTGATGCCGCAGACCAAGGAGGCCATCCAGCACGCTCAGGCAGCCGGGGCCGAGATCATCGTGGCCTGCAACAAGATGGATAAGAAGGGCCTCGACACGACGAAGGTCCTGACAGGGCTGAGCCAGATCGACGGGATGCTCCCGAGCGAGTATGGCGGCGAAATTTCGGTGATCCCCTGCTCGGCCATCACCGGCAAGGGCGTCGACGACCTCCTCGAGGAGATCTTGGTTCACACCGAGGTCCTTGAGCTGAAGGCCAACCCAAAGAAGGCCGCTCGCGGCACGGTCCTCGAAGCCGAGCGGACGACGGGCCGTGGAATCGTGGTCACGCTCCTCGTGGAGGACGGGACACTCAATAAGGGCGACACGATCATTTGTGGTCACACCGGCGGCAAGATCCGTCGGCTGAGCAACGACCAAAACAAGGCCGTCAAGGTCGCCCTGCCGGGCGAGCCGGTCGAGGTGATCGGAATCGACGACGTCCCCGACGCGGGCGACCGGTTCTACGTCGTGGCGGACTCCGAGGCCAAGTCGATCCTTGCCGAGCGCCGGGAGTTCGCGCTCAAGGCCAAGGCCACCACGGGTCTCGACCACATTCCAACGGACCAAGAGCAGATCTGGAAGATCCTGGCTGCCGAGGAGACGAAGGAAGTCCTCGTCGTCCTCAAGGCCGACGTCTCAGGTTCCCTCCAAGTCCTCAAGCGCGAGCTCGGTAATCTCTCGACCGAAGAGGTCAAGTGCAAGGTGATCCGCGACGGCGTCGGCGGGATCTCGACCGCGGACGTCCTCCTCGCCACCGCCGATAACGCAATCGTGATCGGGTTCGGCGTCTCGGCTGACGGCAAGGCTCGCAGGCTCGGCAAGGAGCGCGGCGTCGACATTCGGACCTACCGAATAATCTACGAGTTGATCGATGGCGTCAAAGAGTTCATGGGCGGCCAGCTCGACCCCGAAGAGCGGGAGAACGTCATTGGCCAAGTCTCGGTCCGGCGCGTCTTCAAGAGCTCCAAAATCGGCAACATTGCAGGCTGCTTCGTCGAGCAGGGGATCGTGCGACGCAACTCGCAGATCCGCCTCGTCCGCGACGGGATCATTCTTTGGCAGGGTCCAATGGACAGCCTGCGGCGCTTCAGCGAGGACGTGAAGGAGGTTCGCGAGAACTTCGAGTGCGGTATCAAGCTCAAGGGCTACGAGGACCTCAAGGATGGCGACGTGTTCGAAGCCATAGAGATCGAGCGAATCGCTCGGACCCTGGACTAACTGGCACACTGACTAACTAACTGGCGCCCTGACTAGTGCTGCCCGCCAGAAGTTCCGGTACGGGTGAATGTAGGGGCGGGGTTTACCCCC
>JAESQQ010000083.1 GCA_016765095.1 Planctomycetota bacterium
CTCAAACGGCGACTCAAACGGCGACTCAAACGGCGACTCAAACGGCGACTCAAACGGCGACTCAAACGGCGACTCAAACAAGGGGCCGATCTCCTTCCGGGGTGGATCGGCCTTTTGCGTTGGTTGAGTCGACGAGCGCCGGCTGCGTGCGCTACATCTTCTCGAGCGCTTCGATCCCAAGCAGGTCGAGGGCCTCGGCGATCGTTTTTTTGCTGCAGGCGACAAGGAACAACCGGGCCCGAGCGAGGGCCTCGGTATCGACGCCCTCCTGGGGGATCGGCGTCAGGACCCGCTGGTGGGCGAGGAACTGGTGAGTCTTGGCAGCCAAATCGAGCACATAGCGCGAGATCACGCTCGGCTCGTTTTGTTCGGCCGCTTGCCGAATCTTGGGCAGGAACTCGCCCATCACCTTGATCAGGGCCAGGGTCTCGGACTCGCCGAGGAGCTCGAAGTCGATCGCGTCGAGGCTCGGCGCGCTCCCCTCGGGCGCCTTGGCGAGAATCCCTGCCAAGCGCGCGTGAGCGAACTGGAGGTACGGACCGCTGTCGCCCTTGAGGTTTAGGAGCCGGTCCCAGTCGATCACCCGGGCGTCCTCAGGGCCGACCACGATGTCTATGTCCTTTTGCCGATCTGCCTTGAGATCGAAGAACTTGATCGCGCCCGTCCCGATCGCCTGAGCGACTTGCTCCCGCTCCTCCTCGCTCAGCTCGACTTTCTTGGTCGCGGCCGCGGCAGCCTCTGCAGCCCGGGCCCGCGCTTTCTCGAGGACCTCGTCGAGGAAGACTGCGGTCCCCTGCCGGGTGCTCATTCCCTTGTACTTGCCGAATCCAATGTGGCTAAAGCCCTTGGCCCAAGTCTCACCCATGGCCTCGAGGATCTTGAACCACGGCAGGAAGTGGTCCCGCTGGTCCTGGCCGACGACGTAGAGGACTTTGCTCGGCGAGTAAGTCTCGGCCCGGTAGTAGGCCGCGGTCACGTCGCGGGTGGTGTAGGTCGTGCCGCCGTTGACCTTGATCAAGATCGCAAAGCCCATTCCCTCGCCCAAGTCGACGCCTTGGGGCCGGAGACCGTCCTCGTCTGCTGGGACCGCCTCCCGCGCCCGCTCAACGGTCTTGACCAGCTTCGGGAGCTCGCCCTGGAGCTTGCCCTGCCGCTTGCTGAGCTTCTTGCGTGCTTTGTCCTTGAGCGACTCGTCTGCGAGCTTGCCCTCGGTCTGCTTGAGCTCGAGCTCTGACTTCTCGAGCTTCTGCTCGGCCCGCTCCAGCTTGCTGAGCGCCGTCTCCCGCTGGGTCATTCCCTCGACGAGCAGTCCGCTCGCTTTGAGCTTCTCGACCGTCGCGGGCATTTTGTCGTTGTAGAAAGCCTCGCCACGCTCGCTCTCGTGCTCGATCCCAAGAATGTCGTAGATCCGCTGGAACTCGACCTTCGACCGCTCCACGAAGAAGCTCCACAGCTTGAGCGCCTCCTCGTCGCCAGCCTCGAGCTTGGCGAACCAGCTCCGGGCCTCTTCCCGAACTCCCGGGTCTTTCTTGGCCAGCTCGTTGATCTTGACGTAGAGGTCGACGAACACGTCCACGTCCCGCTCGCCGGCCTCGATCCGAGGCATGGCTTCGTCGCCCCACCGCTTCCAGGCCGTGATCATGAACCCAAACTGGGTCCCCCAGTCGCCGAGGTGATTGACGCCGACCACCTCGTAGCCCAAGGCCCGATAGATCTGCCGCAGGCTCCAACCGATCACGGTTGAGCGGAGGTGTCCCAAGTGAAACGGCTTGGCAATGTTGGGCGAGCTGAAGTCGATCACGACGGTCTGGCCAGCGCCCTCGTCCGAGGCCCCATACGGGCTCTGGTTCCAAACCCGGCTCAGGACGTCGTTCGCGATCGCGGCGGGCGCCAGCTTGAAGTTGACGAAGGGGCCGGCCGCGCTGACTTCGACTTCCTCGATCGAGAGCCCGACCAGCGTCTGGGCCAGGGCCATGGCCGCGTCCTTGCCCGGCGTCCCGGCCTTGCCAGCCAACGCGAAACACGCCAACGCCAGATCGCCGCGCTCGGGGTTGTTGGAGGTCTGGATCAACGGAGCGACTTCGCTCGCGGCGACGCCAGTCTTCCCTGAAATGGCGGCAGCGATCCGATCGACAAAGACGTCCACGGTCTCTCCTCTGGGTCTGGGCTCCGGGTCTGCTACGCAGCAGCACCCGACCCCTGTCGCGGGCCCATAGGAGAGCACCCCCTCTGGCCCCGGACAACCCTGGCCGAAGGCGGGTCAGCAGGGCCGTCGGGGAGGCTCCCGGGCAGCCGATCGGCACGACCTCCGGGGCTGGAGCGTATTGCGAGCCACCCGGGGAGGAGTCGGAAAGTCGACATGCCGCCCTCTGGTGCGCCTATGTGATCTGTAGGGCGCGGGGTTTACCCCCGCCCGCGGTCGTCCTGCCCGGACAGACGGCCTCCCGCGGCTCTAGACCTTGGCCATCCGCCGCAGGACCGTGTGCAGGATCCCGCCGTTGCGGTAGTAGTCGACCTCGACTGGCGTATCGATCCGGCAGGTCACGGTGAACTTGACCGTCTTGCCGTTGCGCTTGGTCGCGGTGACTTCCATCTCGGAGAGCGGCTCAACGCTGTCGGTGACGGGAATGTCGAAGGTCTCGGTCCCGTCGAGGCCGAGCGCCTCGTGGCTCTCGCCCTTGGCGAACTGGAGCGGCAAGACGCCCATTCCGATCAGGTTGCTCCGGTGAATCCGCTCGTAACTCGTCGCGATCACGGCCCGCACCCCGAGGAGGTAAGTCCCCTTGGCGGCCCAGTCGCGGCTCGAGCCCATTCCGTAGTCCTTGCCAGCCAAGACCACGAGCGACTCGCCGTGCTTCTGGTACTTGACCGAGGCGTCGTAGATCGTGGCGACTTCGTTCGGCTGGGGGTCCTTGTCGCTGTCGTAGGGCAGCCCCGGAATCGGACCGTCCTTCTTCTCCGCTGGCCCGTAGTAGGTCGTCCAGCCGCCCTCGGTCCCCGGCGCGAGCTCGTTGCGAAGGCGAATGTTCGCGAAGGTCCCCCGCGTCATGACGCGGTCGTTGCCTCGGCGTGAGCCGAAGGAGTTGAAGTCGCTCGGCGCGACGCCGAGCGAGATCAAGTAGTCCGCAGCGGGCGTGTCCGGCGAGATCACGCCGGCGGGTGAAATGTGGTCCGTGGTCACCGAGTCGCCGACCTTGACGAGACAACGCGCGCCAGTGATCGCCTGGATCGGGCTCGTCTCGAGGGCCATGCCGACAAAGAAGGGCGGCTCTTGGACGTAGGTCGAGTCGGGCCAAGCGTAGACGTCGCCAGCCGGCGCCTTGAGCGCTCGCCATTTTTCCGGGCCCTTGGTCGGATCGGCGTACTTCTCGAGGAACTGCTCGCGCGTCACCGACGCCGTCATGGCCTCGTGGACCTCGGCGCTGGTCGGCCAAATGTCCTTGAGGAACACGTCCTTGCCGGCGGAGTCCTGGGCGATCGGATCGGTGTAAATGTCCTTGGCGACCGTCCCGACCAGGGCGTAGGCCACCACGAGCGGGGGCGAGGCGAGGTAGTTCGCGCGCGTGTGCGGGCTGACCCGACCCTCGAAGTTGCGGTTCCCCGACAGGACCGAGGTCGCGACCAAGTCGCCGCCCTTGATCGCGGCCAAGATCGGCGGATCCAGCGGGCCCGAGTTGCCAATGCAAGTCGTGCAGCCGAATCCGACAGTGAAGAACCCGAGCGCCTCGAGGTGCTCGGTCAAGCCGGCCTTGTCGAGGTAGTCGCTCACGACCCGCGAACCAGGCGCGAGGCTGGTCTTGACCCAAGGCTTGACCTTGAGCCCGAGCGCGTTGGCCTTCTTGGCCACGAGCCCGGCCGCGATCATGACCGCCGGGTTGCTCGTGTTGGTGCAAGAGGTGATCGCGGCGATCACGACCGAGCCGTTGCCAAGCTCGAAGTCCGCCCCGCGGTGGCTGACCGCTTGGGGCTCGCCCCGGTGCGTGCCCAGCGCGCCCTTGTCGCTCGTCAGGAGCGCGAAGTCCCCCTTCATGTCGGCGAGCAGGATCCGGTCCTGAGGGCGCTTGGGTCCGGCCAGGCAAGGCTCGACCTCGCCCAGGTCGAGCGACATCGTCGACTTGTATTCGATCTCGACCGAGTCGTCCCGCCAAAGGCCCTGCATCTTGCAGTACTTCTCGACGAGCTCCATTTGCTCCTCGCTGCGGCCGGTCAAGCGGAGGTAGTCGATCGTCTTGTCGTCGATCGGGAAGAAGCCCATCGTCGCGCCATACTCGGGCGCCATGTTGGCGATCGTGGCTCGGTCAGCCAGCGTCAGGGTCTCGAGGCCCGGTCCGTAGAACTCCACGAACTTCCCGACCACGCCGTGAGCCCGCAGCATTTGAGTCACGGTCAGCACGACGTCGGTCGCCGTCGAGCCTTCCTTGATCGTGCCCTCCAGCTTGAAGCCCACGACCTCGGGGATCAGCATGTAGATCGGCTGTCCGAGCATGCAGGCCTCAGCCTCGATCCCGCCCACGCCCCAGCCCACGACGCCCAAGCCGTTGATCATTGTGGTGTGGCTGTCGGTCCCGACCAGCGAGTCGGGCAAGGCCCAGGTCTCGCCACAGCGCTCCTGCTTGAGGACGCAGCCAGCGAGATACTCGAGGTTCACCTGGTGCACGATCCCGGTCTCGGGCGGGATCACCGCGAAGTTGTCGAAGGCCTGCTGGCCCCACTTGAGGAACTGGTAGCGCTCGCCGTTGCGCTCGAACTCCCGTTTGCTGTTGATCTCGGCGGAGTCGGCAGTCCCGTAGGAGTCGACTTGGACCGAGTGGTCGATCACGAGGTCGGCCCGCACGAGGGGGTTGACCTTTTGCACGTCGCCTTCCATCCGCTGCATGGCAGAGCGGAGGGCGGCGGGGTCGACCACGGCCGGAACGCCGGTGAAGTCCTGCATCACGACCCGGCCCGGCAAGAAGGGGATCTCCTGCTCGCCGACGTCCTTGGCGTTGTAGTTCGCGAGGGCTCGAACGTGCTCTTCGGTGACTATGTAGCCGTCACAGTTGCGGAGCGCGGCCTCGAGCAAGACCCGAATCGAATACGGGATCTTCTTGACGTGGCCGACACCGGCCTTCTCCAGCGCTCCGAGGTGCGCAATTGTGACGGGACCGCCGGAAGTCTCGAGGGTCTGCTTGGCGTCGAAGGGGATCGTGAACATTTGGCCTCCTAGGGCCGCATGATATGCCCGAGGACGACGATTCTGAACCCTGAGAGGCAACCCCTGCATGGGGTTAGAGATGAGACGGGTCGAGCCGCAAGACGGCTAGGGCCGCGCCCGAAATCCTCCCTCGGGGGGGCCTCAGCGTCCGGCCGAGTAAGACCGCCTCAGGCGAAGCTGCGCTCGTTCGCGAGCGCCTCTCCGAGCCGGAACAGATAGCGCTCCCGCGGCAACTCAATCGGCTCGAAGACCGAAGTTGCACGAGTTATGTATTGAACGTCGCAGAGGGTGTAGTCGCGATCCCGGAGGCGCTCGACGAGCGCGACCACCGTCACCTTCCCCGCGTCGGTCTCGTGGTGAAACATGCTCTCGGCCATGAACGCGCTCCCGAGCGAGACGCCATAGAGGCCACCCACCAGCCGCCCGCCTCGCCAGGCCTCCACCGAGTGCGTGATCCCTCGGCGAAAGAGCTCGCAGTAAACCTCGATCACGTCGGGCGAGATCCAAGTCTCCTCCCGCGCGGCGCAGGCCCGAATCACGGCCTCGAACGCGGTGTCGATCCGAATCTCGAAGCGCGCGCTCCGGATCCGACGCTCGAGCCGGCGCGAGACGTAGAGCTCGTGCAAGTCGAGGGTCGCGCGGGGGTCGGGGCTCCACCAGCCAAAGGAGCCGTCGGGCTCGACCATTGGGAAGATCCCCGCGCGATAGGCCTCAAGGACCAGCTCTGGGGTCAGCTCGGTGCTGATCGCGACGCAGCCTCGCTCGTCCGCGCTCGCGGGCGCGGGAAAAGGCGGCGCGAGGGGAAGCGTCCGGTGGCGTTGGAGTTGGCTGACCAAAGCCCGCAGGACGTCCATGGCGCGCGCGCGATCAAAGCCTGGTTTCTCCTCGGTCATTGAGGGGAGGATAGCGGCGAGTCCTCAACTTGGCAGGGTCGCGGCCAGGCCACGAGGCCCGCCCAGAGCAAGAGGAGCCCGAGGCTGGTCCCGCCCCAGCGGAGCGCGACCTCTGCTAGCTCCCGGCCCAGCACCAATCGTCCTGTCCCGACGAGGAGAACTCCGCCTGCGATCAAGAGCCCGCGGGCCAGACGCGGCCCGGGCGAGAGCACGAGACGCGCCGCCAACAGCCCAGGCAGAATCAAGACGACGAGGTGCGGTTTCCAAGCGATCGGGGAGATCAAGGGCGTCGCCGCGAGCGCGATCCCGAGCGCGATCGGCGCCGCTCGCTTCCGAGCCACCGCCAAAGTCGCGACCAAGAACCCGAGCGAGACCGCGCTCAGGTAGGGGCGAACGCTCTCCACGGTCAGCCCAAACAGAAAGGGCACGGGCGCGGTGCCCGCATCACCGCTCCCCGAGAGGAGCCGCAGGATCGCCCCCGGGAGGGCGACGTTGTTCCCGACCGAGGCATGGAACTTCGCATTCCAGGGTGTGACCTCGCTCGCAAAGCGCCAGAGGTAGTCGCCGTTTAGGCCGAGACCCCACACCAGCGCGGGGAGCCAGAGGAACAGGACGCCCCAGAGCGCACACCAGCCCATCAATCGCCACCGCCCGCGCACGAGGTAGAGCGCGACCACGATCGCCGGCGTCAACTTGATCACGACCGCAGCCGCGAGCCAAAAGCCCGCCCGCTCAGAGAGACCGTCGGCTTCGGCGGCGGCGATCCCCTCGAGCGTCAGCCAAGCCACGAGCAGGTTGACCTGGCCGTGACCAATGTCGCTCCACACGAAGCGAAGCGAAACCAAGAGCCCGAGACCGAAGCAGAGCACGGCCACACGCTTCGGGGGAGGAGGTCGCCCTGCCCACACCAAGCGCCAGCCGAGCCACAAGCAGCGCGCCGCGAGGAGGACCCCCAGCGCCCCCCAGAGCGAGCGCAGGAAAGGGAAGTGGAGCCGAGTCAGCGGGTAGAACGCGACGGCGAAAGGCGGCGGATAAAGGTAGGCCGTCGGGCGCTGGGGGTTGGGCCCCTCGCGATAGTGATAGAGATCCTGTCCCTTGCCGATACGCTTGACGACTTGGTAGTAGACCTCCAGGTCGCCGGTGTTGCTCCGCCGCTCGAGCCAGAGCCCGACGCCGATCGCGACCGCGACCAGGATCGCGA
>JAESQQ010000791.1 GCA_016765095.1 Planctomycetota bacterium
CTGGGCGGGCTGTTGCTTGCCGGGCTATTCCTTGGCGGCCCCAGGCTCGGCGCCCAGCAACGGCCCTGCCGCTCTGGCGCAACCTCACGACCGAGGACGTGCTCGACGAGTTCGTTCGGATCATGGAGGAGATCTACGGGCCTGAGTCGGTCGCTGACGTGCCGAAGGAGCGGCCTTTGCCCTTGTTCTCACGCGAGCGGGTGCTGATCGAGCGCACGATGTACGCCTATGCGCCGCGAGCCGTGCTGCTGGGCTTGGAGGCGACGGTAGTCCTGTGGAAGGTGTTCCCCCCCCTCCGCTGGTCTGGTGATCCGCTCCAGCATGTCCCCTGGCCCACGATTTCCTTGGTCTGCAAGCATTGGGGCTACTTCGTGGGCTTTGGTGCCCACGCCGAGGTTCGACGCACCAGACACCGAATCACGGGCCGCTGGTCGTGAGGCACCTGAGCGGCGCGCCGTCACAAGGTCGAGAAGTATGTGTTCCCTGCCACCGGCTGCAAAGAACCGATTGCCCGGCTGGACCACCTGGCAGCGGAGCCGCGTCGAGCCTGCCGAGGAGGCAGCGCCCGAGGATCTCCTGGACGAGGTCGAGTAGCTCCTGCGCCGCGTGGCCCCACCGCGCCCGGGCGAGCAGTGGCTCGATCCGCATGAGTCCAGGCTTGAAGGCCATGTCTCGTGCCACGCGCAAGGGGTAGGCCCGTCGGCGGCCCGCGAGACGGGGTAGTGACCGGGGCGTCACCACTATCTGGGGGAGGGGGTGACATGGGCGTCAGCCGCTCGCCACGCGACGATCTCGACATTGAGGTCGGTGGACCAGCCTGCGAACAACACCTGATCCAGTCCGGGCTTGAGCGCCAAGCCGCCCTCGCGTGGGCCGTTTGGAAATACGTGGACGAGCAGAAGCGGGCTGGGAAGTTCAACCTCGGCCCCATGTTGCAGCGCATGTTCAAGAGCAGGGCTTCCCTTTATCGCCGAGCCGCAGAGCCCCGGCGGCAAGGCCGACTTCTTCGGGTGGCAGCCCGATGGCAGGCGTTTCCTCGGCGAGGTCAAGATCTACTGGGCGGACCAAAAGAGGGGCAAGGACAAGACCTATGTGCTGGGTGGTTACCCGCAGGTCCGTCGCTACATGCAGGAGCACGGTGAGCGCGTCGGCTATCTGGTCATCTACAACGGCTCCGAGCACAAGCTCGATCTCGCGGACCTCGACCAAGGCGCGCCGCTTCCGGCGATCAAGGCCGAGAGCACGACCGTCTACGTCGTCGTGATCCAGGTCACGAAGCTCGACTCGGCCAGCTTGCCGACTAAGCGAAAGGTCGTGCGGCTGACTCAGCAGGAGTTCGTCGACTCCAAGACGCGAGAGGAGGGTGAGGAAGCAGGTCACGGCGGCGGCTGATCGGAATTCAGCAGATCGAAGAGGGGCTTGGAGCCGCGGTGGGGCCGCTGGCTCCGCCCCAGGAAGCGCCCGTCGTGCCGCACGTTCCTCGCGATCTTCAAGGTGGAGGCCGTGAGTGGCCAGGCGACTGGGCTCGTGAACTCGCGCAGGGCTCCGTCGATTTCTAAGGTCGTGGGGGCTCGCTCGGTCTTGCCGACCCTGATTGGCATGTGCAACCGGGCGGCGATCTCCATGAGATCGCTGTCGCCAGCGAAGAGGTCAACGGTGGTGGTGCGGTGCTGGCGGAGCACTCGCACCCCTCTGACTGAGACCTTCTCAACGACGTTGCGCCTTTCAAGTTCGAGCAGCCGCTTGCAGGCCGAGGGCCCCCCGCCAAGGAGCGTGGACGTGAGCCGACGATTCTTGACCAGCCAACGAAGTTGGTCCGGTGCGCCTGGACCTTGGAGCGCCAGAACGAAGCTCTTGATCGTCGGCGGTGGGGTTGCGGTGCGTGAGGACGGAAGTGGCGCGCCGCTCGCTGCCGGAGAGGCGATGGGCGTGGTCGCAGGCGGCGTCCCACGAGGATCACGGGGGTCGTTTGGGAGCTTGCCGTGGGACTTGGCGTAGTCGAGCTTGGCGTTGTTTCTGTGCAGAGTTTGGCGGACGAGTTCGTAGACCAGCGGGTCAAGCGAGGGCATGGTCCAAGGTGCGTTCGCGAACTCTCGGGCGATCTGGTCCCGAAGAGAGTCGGCGGCGTCAGCGTCGAAGGGGACGTTAGAGGGCCAGGTCTCGACGGCGCGGGCACGGAGGTCAGCGAGGACTGCCTCGCGCGGCTGGTAGTGCCGAAGCTCGCGGTGAGGCACGAGAAGACGGAGGGGTCGTCCTGGATCTCGCCAGGAAGGTTCGACTCGCTCCTCGGGCGTTGGGAAGTTGGGTGAGAGTGGTTGGAGCCCTTGCGCCCACCTGTATCTCGGGTCGGCTTCCCGGATCGCTGCGTCGAGGTCTTCGGCATAGGCGGCTGGGCCCCGAAGAATCCCGGCGGGCTCCAGACTCTTGGCGACGGGCTGGAGCGCCTTTGGGCCCCAAGACTCCTCCTCGCGGATAACTGCGCCCGGTGGAAGTCCGTCTGGGTTCTTTCGGAGGAGTCGCAGGAAGGGCACGCTCTTGGCCACCCGCTTGGTGATTTTTCTGGGCTTTGTGATCTTGATCCGCTTGGAGGTTCGACGCGCCGCCGCGTGGATCAGGAACTTGTCCTTGGCCTTGGACCTGGGTGAGTTGTTCCAAAGCACTTCGTAGTGGCGATTGGCCGCGAAGCGAAGGGCTTCGGGCAGGCCGGGCAGGTCGGTCATGTCCACGGCGACCTCGATCTCGTGGATCACGAGGTTCGGCCACCATTGCGTCGAGTCGAGGTTCCGCAACACGAGGTTGAGGGCCTGGCTGGCCGCGCCTGGTACCACTTCCCGGAGCCAACGGAGTTGGCGATCCAGCAGGAACGTTTCGGAGAGGCCCCAGCCGGGGAGGTTGCAGACGAGGGCGTCAGGGCTGAAACAGTTGCCGTCGAAGTGGTGCGGCGAGATCGCGCGTCTGGACTGGTCACCGTGGTAGCTCACACACCCAAGGCGAACTGAGTCGTGGGGGTTGGGGGAAAGGTCACGGCCTCTCTGCTCCATACGGCTGTGGCGGCTGGGACTGAGCCGGAGAGGGACATGGAGCCAGCAACCGTCCTTCTCCTTCCCGCAGCGGGTCACGACGGGCTTGTCGAGGTGGAAGTCGGGTTCCGAGGGGGAGTAAGCAGGAACGGACGCCAGGGGCTTCCATAGCCGCGTAACACCGCGTCGGAGGTGCCCAACGCGCTGCTCGACCTGGGCCTCCGTTAGGCCAATGACCTTGCCTTCGAGGGCGACCACGACCCGGTCGAGCAGGACCACTCGGGAGAGGGGGTTGGGGGTGGTGGTGAGGGCCGGGAGGGAGGCCAAATAGGAATGGGGGTCAAGTTCAATGGGATCAA
>JAESQQ010000792.1 GCA_016765095.1 Planctomycetota bacterium
AGCGCGACGCCCTCGTCCGCGCGGCCCGCCAGTCGCTGCGCGCCCGGCTCGTCGAGACCGGCCAGAGCTGGCCCGAGCTCCTCCGGCCTTGGCTCGAGATCGAGGCGCTCTGGCTCGGCGTCAAGCTCAAGAGAGAGAAGGGCGAGCTCCTCGAGACCGCGCGCACGCTCCTCAAGAAGGCCGTCGCCGGCGCGGGTGCCGCCAAGGGCTCCCCCGCGACCGACCTCCGCTGGCGGATCGTCGCCAGCCGAGCCGTCGCGACCCAGCTCCTCCTCCTGGCGGATCTCCCCCGCGCGGGCGCGCTCGCCAAGAAGCACGGCCAAGCCTTCGAAGCCCTGATCAACCAGGCCATGAGCAAGAAGAACAAGCTCCTCGACTGGCGCGAAGTCCTCTACTGCTACTTGACCGTCGTTGGTGGACAGGAAACGCTCCGCAAGCACCTCACGGAGTGGTTTAGAGAGGGCAAGGAAGTCAAGGAGCGCCGCTGGGGCCGCGCCCTGGCAGCCGCGCTGACCGAGATCGACGAGCTCACCAAGGCCGCCGCGATCCTCAAGGCCCTCGAGAAGGAGCTGACTCACGAGGAGTGGCGCCGCCTGGCTGACTACTATCACGTCCTCGACCGACGCGACGAGTCGCGCTGGGCCAAGGTCGAGAGCTGGGGCCACCTCAACGAATGGCGCCTCCAGCAGGGACTCCAAAACGACTTCTACCAGAAGTACCAGCGACGCGGAAAGAGGGTCCCCGAGGAACTCAACGAGGAGGTCCCGATCCGGTTCCTGGCCTTGCTCCGCAAGTCGAGCCGGCCCCAGAATCACGTCTACCTGCTGCGCAACTACTACAGCACGACCCGCGACTTCCGGCTCCTGGCCTGCGTCCCCGAAGCGGCCATAGGCCAGAGCGCGCAAGGGATCTACCAGCTCGCCGCCGGCTTCCGCCAGATCAGCACGCTCCTCCAGGAGGAGGCGACCCTCGACCAGCTGACCAAGCACCTAGAGGTCGTGAGGAAGCGCGCCAAGACGGTCACCGACCAGCGCGCGCTCGACTTGATCGACTTCCTGACCGCGCTCCAAGCCGCGCGCCAAAAGCAAGGGGGCGAGGCCTCGGGTCGCCGCGCCTTGACCGCGCTCACGCGCGCTTTCGAGCGCGGGCAGTGGGCAAAGGGTGAGGCCCGTCTCTGGGCTGGGTTCCTCGCTCAGCAGGGTTCGCTCCGCCCGGCCGCGCTCGCAAACGAGCAGCTTCGCCAGCTCAAGGTCCTCGCGAGCCGCGCCGAGATCAAGGGCAGCCAAGAGCACGTCGAGCTCAGCCGCTACCTGGCCCAGACCCAGTGGACCTACGGCAAGCGCCGCGAGGCCTTGCTCACGATCGAGGCCGCGCTCAACGCGTCGCGTCTCCCGGACAGATCGTTCCCGGCCTATGCCTGGAGCCTGTTCGAGAGCCGAATCGGCTACCTCCAGGCCATGAGGGCCTGGCGACAGGGCGAGGACGAGATCAAGGCTGAGATCCCACGCCCGAGCACCCAGAACATTGCCAACCAACTCCGCAGTCGCCTCGACCGGCTCTATCTCGACTGCCTCCGCGCCGGCGGTGAAGTCAGTCTGGGTCGCGAACAGACGCTCTACAAAGCGATCTTGAATCGGGCCTACGCTCTCCTCGCCAAGGCTCGCAACGAGAACTACGCCAACCGTTACATAAATCAGGCCGTGAACGTGATCCAAATCCGCGGCCGCTACCGCGAGGGGCGCCGAGTACACAACCGGGCCCAGCGTGCTGCGGCAGCCGACCTCCGCGACGACGTGATCGACCTCGCGCACACCCGCCTCCCGGCGGTCCTCAGCCGTTGGCACCACCGCGGCGCGCCGAACATGATCAGCCGCGTCAGCCAAGTCGTGGACCAAATCCTCGGTTCCCTCGCGGCGCTGGAGTTCCAAGTCGAGCGCGCCGAGAACGAGCCCCGTTGGCTTCGCCTCTGCCGCTGGGACGCCTGGTCCAACCGCGGCTGGCAGATCGCCGAGCTGCGCCGGAAGGCCGACGGCGGCCGAGCGCGGATCTATCGGACCAAGCTCGGTAAGCGCCTGCTCACGATCGTGCTCCACGCCATGAAGCGCCACCTTCGCGACGGGCAGAACGTGAACCAGTCGATCTACTACCAGGGCAACAGGAGCTTCTGGAACGCAGCCCGGGGTGACTTCCTCGCCACAGCGACGGCTGTCGTCCAACGACACGGCCAGAGCGACCCTGTCCTGACCCGGGTCTGTCAGTATCTCTGGCATGGACTCCAGGAGCGAGATCAAGCGATCACGCTCCTCTCCGAGCGGAACGCTGCAGGCAAACTCAGTCAGCGGGGCCGCGGAATGCTCGCGAAGTTCCTGTTCACCGCCCGCCGCTACGTGGAGGCGATCCCGGTCTACCGTCAGCTGATCAACGAGCGCCCCCGCCACCTCGAAGACCGGCTCAAGCTCGTGCGCTGTCTCCATGCGACCGGTCAACAGAAGGCCGCCGACGCCGAGATCACGGCCGCGATCGCAATGCTCAAGAAGCACAAGGCCTGGCGTGAGCACTCGGTGTTCCGAGTCGGTGAGACCTGCCTCCAGACGGCGCGCTACGAGCGCGCGGCGGAGCTGATCGAGGACGCGATCAAGATCCGGACTCGGTCCCGCTCGAACCGTGGCGTGGGCGACGGAACCGTCGGGCGTTACTACCAGCAGCTCGCGAACGCGCGCTCGAAGCTCGGCGACGTGATCGGCGCGGTCGACGCCGCGGCTGGGGCGATCGTGGCTTGGGGAGGCCACCGCAATCAGCGCCAGCGCGCTCTGGCGCGCCTCGAGCAGATCCTCCGCCAAGCCAAGGACCTCGGCAAATACCTCAAGCACCTCGACGCCGAGGTCGCAGAGACCGGCCTCGAGAACCCCCTCCTGCGGCGGGTGATCGGCAAGGTCCTCCTCGACCGCGACCAAGCCGCGGCAGCCCGCGATCAACTCGTGCTCGCCGTCGAGGCGCGCCCAACGGACGAAGTCACCCAGCGCCTCCTGATTCGCTGCTACGACAGTCTCCGCGACCCCGCCGCCGCGGCCCATCAGCTCCTGGCTCTGGCTCGCGTGAAGGGCCACAGCCCGGCGATCTACGTCGAGCTCGGCGATCGACTCAGCAAGGCTGGGGACCCACGCGGCGCCGAGCGGGCCTACACGACCCTCGTCGAGCAGCAGCCGAACGAGGCTGCTGCCCAAGGCGCCCTGGCCAAGGTCCGCGAGCGCCAGCGGAAGTTCGGAGAGGCTCAGATCCACTGGCGTCAGTGGATCCGTGTCCGCAGCGACGAGCCGGAGGGCTATATCGGCCTCGCCCGGAGCCTGATCCTGGACGGCAAGCGTCGTCAGGCCGCGGGCACGCTCAACTCGCTCAAGACGCGCAAGTGGGACCCGCGCTTCGAAAAGACGATTCGCAACGCGCTCCGCTCGCTCTCGCGACTCCGCCCAGCCAAGAAGGGGCGCAACTTCTAAACCGGAGGCCACGATTCTGAGGGGTCGCCTACGAGGGTGGTCTCACGACTCCCCTCCGCCAGGAAGGCGACCCCGGTCAGGATCGTGCTCCGCTTTACTAGATAGGTTCTCTTGCAGGGTTGTCTCTCCGGGGCAGGCGTCGGGCGGGGGTAAACCCCGCCCCTACTAGTTGCCAGCCGCTTAGAAGAGGCAGCCGGAAGGTCGATCTCCCCGCAGCACGTATGCGATCTGTAGGGGCGGGGTTTACCCCCGCCCGGCCCCAGGCCGCGCCGAGCGGCCTCTCAGCAGCTTCCCGATTCCTTCGAGTCGGTTGATCTGCGACGTCGCGCCGACCGAGCCTGGCCTATGATCCCCCCTCGACTGGGAGGTCCCATGCCCTACTCCAAGGAAGAGCGCAAGAAGGCGCTTAAGGCGCTCAAGAAGAAGCTCAAGCTCCTCCGACTCGACGACGAGTCTTCGATCGGGGGCGCGTTCAGCACCGGAAAGCAGAGCTCGATCGCGGGAATCAAGCCGCCGCCTGGGTTCCCAGACGATATCTGGACCGAGCTCTGCGAGCTGGGCCGGCTCAAGCGCGTGCCGGGAACCAAAGACCAATACATGATCGTGCCCCAGGGCTAGCCAGCCCCTGAGCGAGGGCGCCCCGTCCCCACCGTCCCCCGAGCCGTCCCCAAAGGACGTTGCTCCGCGCTCGAGTTGGATCTCGGGTCCGATCTATGACTCGATCCTGTTCGTGGGCGCGCCCCTGCTCGCGCTCGTCCTCGGCGCGCTCGTGGAGCCGAGCGGACTCGACAAGGACCTTCCGTCCTTCTTGGGCTACGTCGGCCCAGCCTCGGTGCTCTTCATGGGCGCGTTCGTGGCCGCGCACCTCGTGTTGGTCCTGGCTCGCAGCCACCTCAACGCGTCGGTCTTTAGGCGGCACCCGTACCGATTCACGGTGGTTCCGATCGCGCTCTTCCTCGCGATCGCGCTCTCCAAGCCGCTCCTCGTCGCGGTCGCCGTGCTCTCGATCTGGTGGGACGTCTACCACTCCAGCCTCCAGACCTTTGGCCTCGGGCGAATCTACGACCAGCGGCGCGGGAACGACGTGGAGGTCGGACGCCGCTGGGACTTCGCGCTCAATCTCCTCCTCTACACCGGCCCGATCCTGGGCGGGGCTTCACTCCTCCCCCACCTCCAGAACTCCGTCAAGCTGACGGCGGTGGTCACCCACTTCTTCGACCACGTCCCAGCGCGAGCCAGCGAGCACGAGCAGCTCCTGGCCTGGATCTTTGGCGCGCTCGGCGTGGTCTTCCTGGCCGCCTACTTCGGCGCCTACGTCCGCTACGCCCGCGCGGGCTACCGGGTCTCCTGGCAGAAAGTCACGCTCCTCGTCACGACCGGCCTCTGCTCGCTCTTTGCGTGGGGCTTTAACGCCTTCGGGGAGGCCTTCTTGATCATGAACTTCTTCCACGCGCTCCAATACTTCGGGATCGTGTGGTGGGCTGAGGGCGAGAACCTTCGCCAGCGCTTGCGCCTCCCCTCCACGCGCCTCGGGAAGGCGATCGCGCTCAGCACCTTGGTCTGGGTCTGCGCCCTCTACGGCCTCCTGACCAAGACCGTCGGCGAGTCGATTCACCTCGTGACTTGCCTCGCGCTCGTGATCTCGATCATGCACTTCTGGTACGACGGCTTCGTGTGGTCCGTCCGCAAGAACATGGTCTAACTGCAATCACCGCCGCCTCGATTCGCTTGTTAACGGTCCTCCCTCCGGGCACGTCTAGGAGAGCAAGGAGGATTCATGAATCGAATCGTGTGTTGTGTGCTGACCGTGCTCTTGGGGGCCTCGCTGGCTGGGGCGAGTCCGCCCAGTGAACCGTCCAAGGGGGCGGATCGGCTAGTCGTTCACGAGTGGGGGACCTTCACGAGCGTCAGCGGAGCCAAGGGAACCGCCCTTGAGTGGCGGCCCTTGGGAGGCAAAGACGACCTGCCGAGCTTCGTCTACTCCAACGTGACTCGAACCACGGGGCAGGGACTGCGCTTTGGCGAAGTCTGCCCGGGCTGTGACCACCCCAGCTGCGCCTGCGGAAAGAACTGCGCGCCGGTCAACGGGCGCTGCAAGTGCAAGGGCTGTGTGCGGAGCACGGTCCGCATGGAGACACCGGTGATCTACTTCTACACCGAGCGCGAACGCAAGATCCGAGTCAAGGTCGGTTTCCCCCAAGGACAGATCACGGAGTGGTACCCCCAGGCCCGCTCGGTCAACGAGGGGATCGACTGGGGGACGGTCCTCCTCCGGCCGGGTGCCAAGGTCACGCTCCCCAAGGAGCCAGGTCCGAGTCACTACTACCCTGCTCGCGAGGTCGACGCGGTCCCGGTTCAAGTCTGCGGCCGGGACCCGGCCAAGAAGGGCCCCGAGACCGAGCGCTTCCTCTTCTACCGGGGTGTCGGAACCTTCGACCTCCCCCTCGCGGCGCGCTTCCGCGGCAAGTCCGACTTGGAGTTGGCTAACTTCGGGAAGCTCCCGCTCCAGACCCTGATCGTGTTTGAGCGCAAGGGTGATCGGGTCGGAGTTCGGGTGATTCAGCCCAAGTGCTCGGCGGGCGTGGCTCCGCGCGACACACGTCGCGTGGCGCTCCCTCTCACGTCCGAGCGGACGACCTTCTCTGCCACGGCGGGAGTCGCCAAAGTCCGCGCGGTCCTCGAGCAACTGCTCGTGGCGGAGGGGCTCTACGCCAAGGAGGCTCGGGCCATGGTCGAGACCTGGGCCGATCACTGGTTCGAAGACGGCCTGCGCGCGTTCTACCTCGTGCCCCGCGAGCGGACCGACGAGCTCCTGCCCTTGACCCTCGATCCCAAGCCAGACGAGCTGGTCCGAGTCTTGGTCGGGCGCCTGGAGATGATCACGCCCGCCCTCCGCCAACGCGTCCGCGAGTTGGCCCTGGGCCTCGTCTCTGAGGACCCGACCCGCCGCGCGGCCGCCGTCGCGCAGTTCGCCCGCGAAGGGCGC
>JAESQQ010000793.1 GCA_016765095.1 Planctomycetota bacterium
CTCGAGGAGAGATCCTTGCAACACTCGCGAAGGCTGCGGGCAGCTCGAGGAACGGCTCTCTGGCCCGCAGCCTGGCCCGCTTGGCCATAGGTGATCCGACGTACAAGGACGAAGCAGGTCTGCGGAAATGGATCGGCGGAGGCACGCTCCCAGAGCCAGCGGAAGCGCTCCGAGACGTCGCGCTGGACCGAGAGCGCGCGTTCCTCGCGGCAGGCTTCCCCTCTGTCGGGAAGACCCCCCCTCACGTCGTCCCCGGTCGCTAAACCGGAGGCTACGATTCTGAGGGGTCGCCCACGAGCGTGGTCTCACGACTCCCCTCCGCCAGGCAGGCGACCCCGGTCAGAATCGTGCTCCGCTTTACTAGATTCAATTTTTAGTAAACGGAATTCGTGATTCGGTCGCCACGCGAGAACGTGTCGGTGTTGCGCAACCACTCAGAATCGTGAACTTCCGTTTAGTGCTCTACCAGCGCCGCGGTCGGGCGGCGGGGGCCTTCGTCTTTAGCTTCGCGAGCCGAGCCGAGGGGGGCTTCCTTTTCTTCCCGGCCTTGGCCTTGGACTTCCCCTTCGCGGTTGAGGGGGGTCGCTTCTCCGACGCGGCACCACGCTTGGAGGAGGCCGGCTTCGCCTTGGCGGTCCTCGCCGGGGCCGAAGCCTTCCCCTCCGCTCGAGCCTTTTTGCCCTTGGGAGTGGACTTCGCGGCTCGCTTGAGACCTCCCGAAGTGCCCTTGCCGCTGCGCTGCCTCTGGGGCGACGTCGGCTTTGTCTCCTTCGCCGACTTAGAGCCCCGGCGCGCTCGCGTCTTCGGCTTGGCCTCCGCTGTGGCCGCAGCCTTCGCCTTTGCGACCGCCTTCGCCTTCGCTGCGGCCTTCACTTTCGCTACTGCCTTCATCTTCGCCTTCGCAACTGCCTTCGCCTTCGCAGCTGCCTTCGCCTTCGCTGCGGCCTTCGCCTTCGCCTTCGCTGCGGCCTTCGTCTTCGCGACTGCCTTCGCTGCTGCCTTTGCCTTCGCCTTCGCTGCGGCCTTCGTCTTCGCTGCGGCCTTCGCGACAGCCGTATGAGTCGCCATGCCGTCCAGGCTGCTCTTGGCGTGGCGGAGGTCGGACGCACTCGCGCTCAACTCGAAATAGCCGGCGTCGAGCTGCTTGTGAATTCCCTTCGCTGCTCCCTCGAGCGCGGCGCCAGAGGTCGTGAACTCCTTCTCGCTCGTCTGCCCTTGTCGGCCGACCACGCCGTGCTCGATCGTGCGGAGAGCTCCCGCGACTTTGACGCGCCAAAAACGCTGCCCGCGATCTCCGTCGTAGTGCAGCTCGCGCCAGACCTTGCCAGCCCAGCTCGCGCGGATCAGCTCGGTGTTCGTCGGCAACACGAGGAAGTCGGTCACCAGCGAGACCAAGCGCCGGTCGTCGTCGTAGCCCCAGTAGGAGGGATAGAACCCCTCGCCGTGGCCCGCAGTGAAGGCCACGATCGAGCCCTCGCGAAGAACGGGGACCAACTCACCGCTGGCCCAGCCCTGATTTTGAAGACTCGGGTGGGTGAGCTGATCTCGCAGGAGGCGATTGAGGGAGTGGTCGAGCTCTCCTTCGTCGAAGGCCTCGCCGCAGGTTTTGTCGAGCGACTCGGCTGCCCCCCCGCAAGCGAAGCAACCGTAGCCAGACTCGACGGCGTAACCCCCAAAGGCCGCCCCCAGCCAGCGTCGCTCGGGCTGGTCCGGCAGCTCCGCGAGGCGGAACCCCGTCGCCGTGCCTTGCCCGAGCCGGACTCGCGCCAAGGCCACGCGCTGCTGGCCCTTGCGAGGACCTTTCCGGTAGTGGGCGATCGCGACCTCAACTGGGAATCGACCTCGAGGGACTTTTCGGGCCAGCGTCTTGAATCCGAAGCCGAGGCCGAAGGGATCGACGACTGCGATCCGATTGCTCTTGACCGTCAGCCTCCCGACTCGGCGGCGCTCCATCGTGAACTCACGAAAGCGCTCGCCGCTCTTGAAGGCTCGCTCAAGGCCTCCGAACCGCTCGCCACCTCGCAGGGCCCGCTCAAGGGGATTCACCGCGACTCCTAGAGCCGCAGCCTAAGGTCGCTTGATCGTGGTGGTCCGTCGGATTCGAAGCACGCCCTCGCCTTCGAAAGCCGGCCCGCCGGCCGCCCCTCCGGCAGGCGGCAAGAACTCCATCTTGCCTGCCATGTCCATCCCGACCACTCGTCCCCCCTCGACCGAGATCAGAATCTCTCCCCCAATCTCCATGATCATCCTGGGCCCCCGCTGCGCGCCGCCCTCAGCTGGAGCCAGCTTGAACACTGCCCGAAAGACCGCCACCTTGACGCCCGCGACCTCGCGAGTCCCTCGATAGGTGAACTCCTCGATCTCGACGTCGAGGCCGTCGTCCTGCGGCATCTGGAGGAGGACTTTCATTCCCTTGGGATCGACCGCGACGCTCGCGCCTGGCTTGAGCGTCTCCTTGCTGACCGCGGCCCCGAGGGTCCCGTCCCCAAACATGCTCCAACCGGCCTGTACGAGCTCACGGGTCGCGGCGAGGTCCTTGACCTCCCCGCCTTGCTCGTCGGAGTTGACGAGCTTCCCGTCGGCCTGACGCTCGATCATGAACGTCTTGCCTTCGACCTCCTTCCCGCGCTCCTGCTTCTGGACTCCGCCCGTGGGATCAGATCCCTCCATGACCTCGAGCTGCTTGGTGAACTCGATTTCGATCAGCCGGACCTTGCCCTCTGCGACTTCCCGGACGGTGAGCTTGCGCTCAAAGGTCTTGGTCAAGACCTGGTTCATGGGCGGCTGACCCCCGACCGAGATCTCCATCTCGAGTTCGAAGGAGCCGCTCTCCGTTCGAACCTCACCCGCTTGGATCGCGTGGTGAGTGATTTTGACTTCCTCTGCCTTGACCGTCCCCTCCGGGTATTTTCCTGGGTCTGCCTTCTTGGCCCCCGCAGGTCGGCTCGTCGGCTTACTCGTCGGCTGGCTGTCTTGAGCCTGCGCGATCCCGGTCGAGCCAAGCAGCCCGGCCAGGAGAAGGGTCAACAAGAACTTGGACGACTTCATGGCGCCTCCTTTGGGTCGCCAAGAGGATAGCGCTCAGGCGCCCCGGAAGGGACCCCAGGCCCACCTTCTCTACAAGCCTCGGCCAGCCAGCTTGAGCTCGCGTGCCACGGCCAGGGCGCCGACGTTGCTCAGAAGAGAAGAGTACCGTCCGATTTCATGGAGCCTCAGATGAGACGCGAGGATGACTTCCACGCACTCGAAGGGTTGGACCCCAAGCGGATCAGCGCGGTCCGAGCGCCTGCAGGAGACGGGGGCTCAGCTCGCGCGGGTCATCGCCTTCGCGCAGGCGCGCCGAGATCCAGCGCGCCGCCACCCGCCAGGGCGACTCCGAGTCCACAGCGGGCTGAGCCACCTCCCACGCCAATCGCCCTGCCGCTAGGTCGCCCTCGCCGTGGTGAAGGAGAGTCAGCCAGACCCGAATCAGGGCCTCGACGAGCGCTGGGCCGCGCCCGGGCACGTCCAACTCCTCGGCGCGAACCTCGTCGCTGAACCGAATCCCTGCGATCTGTGCCAACTCGAGGTGCGCGCTCAAGGACGCAGCCGTAGCCCCCGCGTAAGGACCCCGCCCCGCTCGGCGGGCGATCGCGCTTCGATCGAGGAAGACCGTCGGCCCCGCCAGGCGTGCCGCAGGAGGGAGCGGCGGCCGCCCGGTCCGCAGTGAGCGGTAGGTCGTGTAGTCCGTCAGGAGAGGCGCTGCGTGCTCGACGCGTCGATAGCGAACCGTCTTCCCCCAGAGCCGCGCTTGGAGCCCTGTCTCGCGAGCCTCGACTTTCGCCAACGCGAGCCCAACGTCGCCCGGCGACACAGGAAGAAACACGTAGTCGTGCGCCAGGAGCAAGTTGCGGGCCCGCGCAGCCGCCGCGCCCCAAGAGGTGGCGCTCGTGATCTCCGCGGGGAGAGCGTCGAGCTCTGCTGCCTCGAGCGCTGCCTCCAACCGAACCTGAGCTGCCTGGGCTCTGGACGGATCCGGGGGAGGCTCCCCCTCCTCTGAGGCCAAGCGCTGCTCGTAGAACAGGCGAACCCGACGCGCGAGCGCCTCGGCGACTGCCTCCGCCTCGGGCGCAGCCGGTCCCGAGCAGCCGGAGGTCACCGCCAGGATCACAAGCGCGAGTCCCCCCCAGCGAGGGGCGGGATTCACAACGCCTGACGTTGACGAGCCTAATCCCAGAGCCCGTTGTCTCTCCCGGACAGACGGGCGGGGGTAAACCCCGCACCCTACAGGTCTCAAGAGAGCCCCTCGCGAGACGCCCTCTTTGACGACTCACCACACGCTTTGGTAGGGGCGGGGTTTACCCCCGCCCGCCCCTCACACCTTGCCGGCCGGCCTCTCTGGAGCCTCCCCGGCGCCTCTCGCGCGCTTAGCCGTCCGAGGTCAGAAGCTGTCCCGCCGCCCCTACTTCTTCTCAGCGCCGCCCTCGGCCTCCTTGAGCTTCTTCTCGAGCTCCTCGAGGTCCATTTCGCCGCCCTCGGCCTTCTCGCCCTCAAGCTTGGCCTTGAGCTCGTTCCGAGCCTTGGCGCCAGCTTCCCAAGCCTTCTTGGCCTTCGCGACGCGGTCGGCGAATCCAGTCGGGGCGGCCGTCTTGCCCTTCCACTCGATCGTGCCGTCCATGCCGCCCTTGCCGGCGAGGGCCTGCTTCTGAATCATGTCGACGTCGATCTCAATGCCGTGACGTCCCTCGCCGAGGTCCTTGAGCCCGCTCTTGGTCACCTCACCGGGGACCTTGGCCGAGATCCGGAACTTGAAGCCCTTCATTTGCTCAAGCATGGGCTTCATGGCCTCTTCCATCATCTTCGCCATTTCCTTGGCCATCTCCTCGTTGCCCTCCATGCCCTCGGGTGCACCTCCTCCGCCCATGGCGGCTCCGGCCTGGCCCGAGTCCATCTTCATGGTCAGCTTTCCGCCCGCATCGGTCTGTTCGAAGGTGAAGACCAGCTGCTCCTTCTTGACCATCTTGGGCTCGGCGCCCTCCTCCATGGCGGCCTCCATGTCCATCTCTTCGCTGATCATCTTGACCTTGGAGATATCAGAGAACACGCCCGTGCCTTTGAGGACCAAGTGGCCGTCGACCAGCTTCTGGGTCATCGTCTCCCAGTAGACACCCTCGAACTGCTCGCCCATTTGAGCGGCGGCGATCGCGTCGAGCTGCTCCTGCGTCTTGCCCTCGAACTCGCTCGAGGCCATTCCGCTGATCTCTTTGCCGAGCTTGAACTCAAGCTCGATGATCCCGCTTCCGTCTCCGTGGACTACGAAATCTTGCTTCGCTTCAAGGCAGCCTGCGGTGACGAGGCTGAGCGCGAGGAGGCAGGCGCCAAAGGCTAGATGCTTGTTCATGGGTTCCTTCTCTTGCCGATCTGAATCGGCGCTTCCCGAGTGGTGGCGCAGTTCACCACGAGTCGCGGCCCGCATCTAGAGGCCGGCCAAACTCCGACCGCAGCTGGGGTGCCGAGCAGCCATCCCAGTCTCGTCCCCCCTGGGACCCAGGGAGGAGGGTGTGAAAAGAAGGCACCGGCCTCTCTTCGATCCTCAAAGGAGTTATCCCAGGCGAGCGGATTGCGCACGGAGGAGCAACCCCCTGACGCGGAGTCAATCCAATGCGAATCCTACTCAAGAGCCTCGCCTTAACTTCCCTCCTAACTTGCGGGCTGCTCACTGGCTGCGGCAGCGGCGGGGGAGGCGGCAGCCGCGCGGCCACCGTCGCGCCCAGCCAGAGTACGAGCGCCACGGTCGCGACTTTCTCCCTGACGGCGCTGACTCCCGCTCAGGGAAGCGATCAAGGGAACGTCGAAGTCACCCTCACCGGGAGTGGCTTTGGCCCCGGCCTGGCGATCACCTTCGACGGGTTCGCCGCCACGAGCGTGGTCGTCGTCACGAGCGAGACGGCGGTCTGCCGAACCCCTGGCCACCCGATCGGGACCGTCAATGTGTCGCTCTCGCAAGGCCTGAGCAAGAGCGCGGTGCTTCCGGCAGCGTTCGAGTTCACGACGACCCGGATCCAGCGCCAGGGAGTGTTGGACACGACCTTCGCGGGCCAAGGGTTCTTCACGAGAGACGAGCGCGGAACGGGGACCAGCGCGAGCACCGAATACCTCTATGGAGTCACCACGGACAACCAGGGCCGGATCCTCGCAGTTGGGGAGAGCGGCCTCGGTCGACCCGGAATCAACCGCGACATGGTGATCCTGCGCTTCCTAGAAGACGGGGCTCCTGACCCCAGCTTCGGGCTGAACGGGCGCGTGACCCACGCCGGGGCCGCCGGCGGTTCGGGCGCCTGGGACAAAGGCGAGGCGATCGCGGTCGACGCCCTCGGCCGAATCGTCGTTAGCGGACGCAGCTACAACCTCGGATCGCCCGGCAACGCGGACCTCACGGTCTGGCGCTACTTGGACAACGGAACCCTCGACCCGTCCTTCAACGGACAGGGGTTCCTGGTTCAAGACAACGCGGCGGGCGGCAACGGCTGGGACAACGGTCAAGCCCTCGCCCTCGACTCCCTCGGTCGGATCGTCGTCGCGGGCTATAGCTCGCTTCCGCTTAAGGCCGGACAGGGCATTCGGGATCGGCAGGCCGCCGTGTGGCGGATCCTCGAGAACGGGAGTTTTGATCCCACCTTCGGCGCTCAAGGGGTCAGGATCTTGACCTCGACGACGAGCGACGAGGCCTTCGGGGTCGCGATCGATTCCCGCGGCGGAATCCTGGTCGCCGGTGAAGTCGGCAATGGCACGGCTCAGGACGTCGCGCTCTGGCGCCTTGACGACTTGGGCAACCTCGACGCAGCCTTCGGACTCAATGGACGGGCTACGCACCACAACGCAGCGGGTGGCGCGAGCTCCGACGCGGGCTACGCCCTCGCCCTCGACCTTCAGGATCGCGCCTTGGTCGCTGGCCGGAGCGTCGTGGCTGGCGGCGGAACCGCAATGGTCGTCTGGCGCTTTGGAGTCATGGGAGCCCTCGACACGAGCTTCGCCGGACGAGGCTTCGCGCTCCTCGACGACCCAGGCGGCACCGCCGGCACGAGCGAGACGGCCTACGGAATCGCGGTCGAGCCAGTCAGCGGCTCGATCGTGGTTGTCGGCAACGCACCCGGGCCCGCCACGGTCGACGCCACGATCTGGCAGCTGCTCCCGGACGGGGCTCTCGACACGAGCTTTGGAACCCAAGGCGTGTTCCAGCACGACGGCGCGGCCGGCGCTCAGCGCACGGACCAAGCTCGCGCGCTCACCCTCGACGACACCGGCCGCGTGATCGTGGTCGGGACCAGCTGGTCGCTGGCTGGGGACACCGACTTCGCGATCTGGCGCCTCCGCTAGCTCACCCCGGGGGGCCACGGAGGGCGCAACGCCCGAGTCGATTTCCTGTTGCCGTTCCTATTCCTCTGTTGATATTCCGTGTTCCCTTCTTCCCCCTGCGAGGACCAGGCTGCAACGGTCGGATTCCCTGCGGCCAGGCGCTCCCAGGAGCCAAGACGCGAAGCGGCAAGGAGAAGCGCAGCCCCTCCCTGTAAACAGTAAGCTCCCCGGGCCTGAGGAGGCCCCATGCGCCGAGAGGACCAAGAGCGCGCCTTGGAAGAGGTGATCAGTCGGACCGTCCACAACGCCTCGGAGCGCGGGAGTCGAGCCCTGGAGGCAGCCGTCGCGGACACGCTCTACTACGAGCAGCAGCGGCTCAAGACCGCGAAGCCCAGCAAGCGGCGCGACAAGGAGCGGTCCCGCTACAGCTCCTACAAGTCCCGCTTGCTCCGCGGCTCCGATCACCAGCGCAAGATGGTTCTGCGCGAGATGGTCGACTCCTTCGCCCGTGAGATCCTCGGCAACTTCGATCCCCGCGTTCATGCGCTGGCGACTCGAGCCGTCCCGTTTGGGCTCAAGACGCTCCTCAACGCGACCTCCCCCCGACAGCTCGTCGCGTGGCGCGGGCCAGGTGGGGTGAACCTCGAGGAGCACGTGGTCGTGGACGGCGAGCTCGAACACGCGCTCGCGCTCCGCGATCGCGGCACGCTGATCCTGGCGCCGACTCACAGCAGCAACCTCGACTCGATCGTGCTCGGTTACGGCCTCCACGAGGCGGGCTTCCCGCCGCTCCTCTATGGGGCCGGGCTGAACCTGTTCGACAACCCGCTGATGAGCTTCTTCATGCAGAACCTGGGCGCCTACAAAGTAGACCGCCGCAAGAAAGCTCCGATCTACAAGCAAGTCCTCAAGGAATACGCGACGGTCAGCCTCGAGCTGGGGTACCACAACCTGTTCTTCCCCGGCGGGACTCGCTCGCGGAGCAACCTGATCGAACAGAAGCTCAAGCTGGGTCTCCTCGGGACCGGGCTCAGCGCGTATCAAAACCGCCTCCGCGCAAAGCACCCTCGCCCCAAGGTGTTCGTGGTGCCCCTCGTCTTGAGCTACGAGCTCGTGCTCGAGGGAAAGACCCTGATCGACGATCACCTCCGCGACGTGGGCCGCAGCCGCTACATCATTACCGACGACGAGTTCGCCTCGGCCAAGCGGATCTACCAATTCATGCGTGGCCTGCTCGAGCTCGACACGAAGATCTACCTGACCCTCATGCCCCCTCGTGACCCCTTCGGCAACCCAGTGGACCGGGAAGGCAACTCCCTCGACTCTCGCGGGAGAAGGATCGACATCGAGCGCTACCTGATGAACTCCAAGGGAGAGCTGAGTCGAGACAACAACCGCGATCAGGAATACACCCGCGAACTCGGCCATGAAATCTCACGGGCCTATCTCCAAGGCAACACGGTGCTCCCGACGCACGCCGTCGCGTTCGCCGTGTTCGAGCACCTCCGCGGGCTCGAGAGCGACCCCGACCTCTATCGCTGGCTCCGGACGGGCGGCCAGACGGAGTCGATCTCGCTCGGGGAGGCTTCGCGCGTCGTGGACGAGTTGGTCAACCGCCTCAAGGAGCTCGAGTCCCAAGGGAAAGTCCGGCTCAGCACTCGAGTTCGCGAATGCAACGGGCAGGACCTCCTCATGAGCGCGCTCAAGGGCTTTGGGACGTATCACGACACGCCGGCCCTCGAGCGACGGGGCGATCGGATCTACCACCATGATCGCAACCTGCTTTACTACTACCGCAATCGCCTTGTCCACTACGGACTCGAGCGCGTGGAGACCGCTGTATGAGTGACCGGGTGTGCGTATTGGGCGGCGGCAGCTGGGGCACGATCCTGGCCCACCTGGCGGGGCTCGCGGGGAGCGAGACCGTGCTTTGGATGCGCAACGAGGAGCGCGTCGCGGAGCTCAACGAGCACCACACCAACGAGCGCTACCTCGGTCAGACGCAGCTCTCGGAGCTGGTCCGCGGGACAACAGAGCTCGAGGAGGCCGTGTCTGGTGCGGGGCTCGTGATCTTCTGCGTTCCCTCCTCGGCGACGCGCGCGATCGCGGGGAGGGCTGGCGAGTTCCTGACCGGAGACCAGGTCTGCCTGTCTGCGACCAAGGGGCTCGAGCCCGAGACCTACCACCGGATGAGCCAAGTGATCATTCAGGAGACCTGCGTCAAGAAAGTCGGCGCGATCTCGGGCCCAAACCTGGCCAAGGAGATCGTGGCGGGCCAGCCTTCGGCGACCGTCGTCGCGAGTCGCTACACCGAAGCGATCCGCGCGGGCGCGACTTTCCTCCACGGCGACACGTTCCGCGTCTACGGAAACACCGACCTCAAGGGCGTCGAGCTCGCGGGCGCGCTCAAGAACGTGATCGCGATCGCGAGCGGCTGCGTGACCGGCCTCGGGTTTGGAATGAACGTCCGCGCCGCGCTCGTGACCCGTGGCCTGGCTGAGATTCAGCGCCTGGGCGTCAAGCTCGGCTCCGATCCGCTGACTTTCATGGGCTTGGCGGGAATCGGCGACCTGCTCGTGACCTGCGGCTCAGAGCTCTCGCGCAACTTTCGGGTCGGACTCGGGATCGCGGCGGGCAAGTCCCTCGACACGATCTGCGAGGAGCTCGGCGAAGTCGCCGAGGGGATCAACACGACTCGCGTCGCGAACTCTCTCGCGAAGGCAGAAGGCGTCACGATGCCGATCGCGGAGGGCGTTGGGCTCATGCTCTCGGGGGAGGCGACGCCTCAGGAGGTCCTCCAAGACCTAATGACGCGCGCGGCTCGCTACGAGATCGACTTCGACTACTCGGCCGAGGTCTGAGTGGGCATAGACGAGGCGAACCAACCTCCCGAGCGCGGTGGATTTCGCTACCCCCTCTACCGGCGCAATGACCGGACCTTGCCGCCCGAGTGGTGCGGGAACGGCTACGTCTGGGACATAGACAACACCTATCTGATCACCGAGTACGAGGGGATCCGAGACTTGATCCGGATCCGGTTCGAGGAGGCGATCGACAAGAAGCCCGTCCCGGGAGCGGTCTCTCTCCTGACCGGAATCCGACGTCACGCAACCGAGGAGCAGCGGCCTCCGATTCACTTCGTGAGCGCGAGCCCGCACGCTATGCGCGAGACCCTCGAGCGGCGAATGCTCCTCGACGGCGTCGTGCACGACGGGATCGCGTTTCGGGACTTCTCGAAGCTCCGCTACCTGCGCGATATCTTCGGCTACAAGATCGCCGCGCTCCTGACCCTTCGCCTCGAGCAACCGCGCGGCCTCCGCGAGTGCCTGTTCGGCGACGACCGCGAGCACGACCCGTGGGTCTACAGCATCTACACGCGAATCTGTGCCGGGACCCTGCGCGGGAAGCCCCTCTATCGAGCGCTTCGGGATCATGGGCTGCGGCGCTCGTCCAGCCGCTACGGCGTCGCGCTGGCGGCTGACTTGCCCGAGCACGACCCGGTGGATTGGGTCTTCATTCGCCGCCTGCGAGTCAAGGAGAGGGACGCGGCGCCGACGGAGGGTGCTGGCGCGGAAGTCGACACCGAGAGCGACGACTTCGAGAGCGAGGACACCGTCCCTGAGCGGAGGGTCGAAGACCTAGACCCCCGAGTCCTGTTCGTGGACGACTATGGGCAGGCCGCGGCGGTGTTGCATGCGGCGAGTCGCCTGCACGAGCGAGATCTGCGCGCCGTTCTTGAGGCCGTCCTCGAGGCGGGTCAGGGGCAGGCGCCGGGCGCGCTGCTCGAGCAGAGCGAGGTCGTGAGCCGTCTCCCGGACGGGGCGGCCGCAACCACGCTCGAGCTGCTGGAGAAGATCCGGGCGGAAGAGTCTGCTCGCGAAGAGACTGCAGCCCAGGAGGGCACATGAGCCTCAGTACGCCGCTTCTCGGAGGTTCTGTTCGATCCTGGTTGGCCAGACGACTGAGCCCAGCGAGGAAGCAAGGAACGTCGCTAGAGGGCCTTCTCCTTGAAAGACGAAGAGATTGGCCAGGAAGCCAAGAAGCCAGGAAGAGACAAGACAGGAAAGGAGAAGACAACCTGGTTCCTGGGTTCCTGGGTTCCTGGCTAAATTCTCTCTTCAGTTCGATAGCGGACCGCAGGCTGCTCTCGCACAGGTCCGGCCTCGCCCGGCTCGCGTTCGCCCTCCTCGCGTCGACCCTCCTCTCGGGGTGTGTCACTCGCGCTGAGGTGAACCAGGGACGCCGAGACGACCTCCGCTACCTGTCGCGGGTGATCGGCTATGCCATAGACGCAAACGAGCTCTCGCTCACGAGCCGACTCACGATCCTGCGCGCCTTCGAGAAGGACGAACGGTTTGAGCTCTTGGCCAAGGAGCTGGGCACGATCCAAGAGGACGAAGAGCGGCTCCAGCGCCTCCGTCAAACGAAGCTCGAGATCGTGAGGGACGGACAGCAGCGGATCCAGAGCCTCCTGGCCGAAGGCGACGAGTGAGCCCAGGCTCGGATCGGGGGGCCGCGTGAGCGCGCCTTACACGACTCGCCTCCAGCAAGTCTTGGTCGGCCCGACGCCCAGGCCGGTCTTGTTGGCTGTGTTCGCCTTGGCCAGCGGAGGTGCGGTCGGGCTCCAGCTCCAAGACCACGAGGAGCTCCGTCGAGGTGGCGTCTACTGGCTGATCGAGGACGACCCCGCAGTGCCGACTCGCGCTCCCCGCTTCGACGAGCTCTTCGCCGACCTCTCCAGCAAGCTCATGGCCCGGCCCCAGCTCCGGGCCGAGTTCTTGCCCCTCTTCCCGCGCGCGCTCGAGGCCGCCCAGGCCTGTCGCCCGGAGCTGACGCCAGAAACCTTGGCTACGGTCTCTGCGCTCCAAGCAGAGGCGGCCGCTCTCGATCCAGGAGACTTGCCCGGGGCATTCAGCCTCGAGGCCCAGCTCCTGATCTCGCTCTTGATCTTTGTGAGTGAGGAGGAGCGCTACCCCCGCCCTCGCTACCGAGGCGGAGCCGTCGCCCTCGAGCGCCTGTTTCAGGCCGTGGGAGATCCGGGCTAGCGGTCCTTCAGCGAAGGAGGCGTGGCGTCCGAGCGGACCTCGACCTCGCGCCCGTCTGACCAGCGGACCTTCGTGATCCCGATCTCGACGCTCTGGCCCAGCTTCCCCTTGATCTGCTCGCTGCGCGAGGAGACGACGACGGCCCCTGTGCGGTAGTCGAGCGTGGTGTGACCGACCTTGAGCTCAGCCCCGATCTCGTTCCCAGCCTCCACGCGGAACGCGCGCGCCGGGAGGAAGGCGTCCGTGGTCGGATCGTATTTGTGGATCTGGACGAAGGCCCAGTCCTTGCCGTTGTTGCCCTGGCCCACGGCGAGCGGAATCAAGTAGACAAAAGGCAGGCTCTTGACGAGGGGCGAGGCGACGCTCGTCGCACGCCGGCTCCCAGCGGGGAGCTCGAGCTTTAGCATGCGGACGCGGGGACTCCCTCGATCAATCTCGGCCACGGTCACGACCCGATAGCGGAAGCTCTTGTCAGGGGTGTTGACCTCGTGTGTGCATCCCGTCGCTTGGGGCGGAAGGGTCGTAATGAGTTGCCAAGAGCCGCTCTCACCTTCGCTCCGCTCCACGACGAGTCCGGTGATCACGACAAACTCGTTTCGCGCGGGGATCGTCCAGCGGATCGCGATTCTCCCCAAGCGCCCCTCGACCTCAAGATCGGTGATCGGGACGTGGATCGCACGGCGCTTAGGCTTGGTTCGCGACGCCCCCTCGCCCTCGAGGCTGAAACCGCTGAAGGTCAGCTCGAGGCGACCGACTCCGTCCGCGCCTCCTCGTTCAAGGACCACCGAGCGCAGGTTCAAGCGGCTCAGGCGGCCTTCGGTTCCCACGCTGCGGCGGAGCGTTCGCAGCTTGTCGACGTCGCCTCTGATCAGGAGGAAGAGTTCGCTCGCGATCCGACCTCGAACCGTGAATCCCTTCGCTCTCAGCTTGCTGACGAAGGGCCCAAGGGTCCCCGTGGCGTCATGCTTGATCGCTTGGTCGAGCGATCCGAAGGTGCGGGCCCCTGCCCCTCTCCACTTCGTCAACGTGAGCGTGAACCCGAGGCGGGCGTTGGGGTTCGTCCACACCGAGCTCTTCTGGAGTTCGCCGTAATACGCCGCCAGGCGCTTCCCCTTGAGGAACACCGCCAGCCGCTCGGCCTCGTTGAAGGAGCCGCCGGGCAGCTCGCACTCGAGCCTGAGGTCAGCGCCGCGGCGGACCCCGCGATAACTGGCTTCCGCATCCTCGAGCACGCGGACTATGAGGCTGTTGGGGCCCGGCTCGAAGCCGATTGCGGCCGGCACGTCGAGGGCTTGAATCACTTCTTCGGTCAAGTCGGTGGCTGGCGATCGATAGAGGATCGCATCGACCTGGTTGCGCCAGAGCGCGTCCTTTGGCGCAGCGTCGGAGGTGGAATCGCTCTTGAGGACCAAGTCATAGCCGTGACGCTTGGAATACTCCTGGATCACCCCCTCGATCTCCTTCAGCCTCGCGAGGGCCATAGACTCGACCCGCGCTTTGAGCGCAGCGCTCACTTCCTCTTGAACCGCCCTGTGTTTCCGGTCCAGCTCGGCCTGCCGCTTGTCGAACTCGGTGATCTTGGCACCTCGCTCAGCGGGCGTGAGCTTTTGGAACACCTCGCGGAGTTCCTTGAGCTTGGCGTAGCTCAGCTCGAGGCGCGATTTCATCTCCTCGCGAGCCGCGTTGATCTGCGGGTCGTAGATCTCCTTGTGCTTGTAGACCGCAAACACCCGGCCGAGGTCCACCACGCCGATCTTGAGTCCAGGTCCAGCGAGGACGGCTTGACGAGCTTCGAGCTTGGTCTGAACCCGGTCCACGATCGCCTTGATCGTGCGCAGCTCTTGGCGAAGCACGGCGTTCTCAGCCCGGAGACGGTCGATTTCCCGTCGGACTCCCTGGCGATCGGCCGGCTGCGCCAAGGCGGGACCTGTGATCGCGACGAGCAAGAGCACAACGAGGGAGTGGCGATTCATGAGGCTCCTTTAGGGCCTGGAGACACGGCCCGCAAGCGGCCCGAGTGTCTCGGTTTCGCTCTCAATACGCAGCCAAAAAAAGTCGGGCGGGGAGAGACCGAGTTTCGTCCTAACTCGTGGCGAGGAACGCCTACCATGGGCCGCGTGAGCGAGTTCTGGCACACCACCCTCAGCACGATCCGCCGCGGCGATCCCGACTGGCAGGCGATCGCCTCCTACGAAGGACCGATTCGCCGCTACCTCGCTCGTCGCTACGGGCGGCTGGGCCTAAACGAGCGGGACGACCTCCTCCAGGAGATCCTGCTGGCTATGCGCGAGCGAGTGATTCCCCGTTACGACGCGGGCGTCGGCCCTTTTCGGAGCTTCCTGAGCACCGCGATTCGAAACGCGGTCATCGACCACTACCGAAGGACGCGCCCGACCCTCGACGTGGACCTCGAGGCTCATAGGCTCGAGGCCCCCGATCCGGACGAGGCCCAGACGATCGATCTGGAGGCCCGCCTCCTGCGTGCCGTCCGAGGCGTCCACGATCGCTATGCCCGCGGTCCCGACGCGGACCTCAGCCAGGTCTACGTGCTCTCCGGAGCGTTGGTCGACCGGCTCTCCAACAAGGAGATCGCCAACCGGGAGGGCCTCTCGGTGGATCAGGTCAAGCGCAAGCTCCAGCACACGCGCGGGGAGATCCTGACCCTCCTGTTCCAGGACCTCCTCCCCGGCTCAAACAAGAGCGAGGTCACTCGGTGCGCCGACCTCGCCCGAAGCTGCCTCCGCACCCCGCGCAAGGAGGCCCGCCTCCTCGAGGACGAGCCCCAGGCGGAAGTCGTGGCCGCGTTCACGAGAGCGGTCCGCGAGGCGCCTCGAGTCCTAAAGGCCGAGGGGAGCTCGGACGCCCTCGACCTCATGGCCGGCATGCACTCGATCTTCCAGTGAGCGAGGAGATCGCCGGCTATCGCATCGTCAGGGAGCTCGGTCGAGGGGCAGAGGGCGTGGTCTACCTGGCCGAATCGCCGGGGCTGAGGAAGTCCGTCGCGCTCAAAGTGTTCGACGCCGAGCACCAGGCCCGCTACGAGCGCGCGCTCGAGACCTACCGCGCGCTGGAGGCGCTCCGCGAAGCCTCGGGAGCCTCGCCCCACCTCGCCGAGGGCCTCGCGGCCGGACCCCTGCCCGAAGGCGGCGGCTTCTTGGCCTTGGCGTACCAAGCCAGCGGGTCGCTGGCGGATCGCGTTCGCGAGGAAGGAGCGCTCGCGGCAGAGGTCTCGGTCGAGTTGACTCGGCAGGTCCTGGAGGGACTCGGGTCCCTTCACTCTGCCGGCCTCTGCCACCGCGACGTCAAGCCGCACAACGTGCTCCTCTCGAGCGAAGGCCACGCGATTCTGGGGGACTTTGGCCTCGTGAGTGAGCGCGCGGCCACGATCAGCAGCGGAGGCACGCCGGCCTTCGCCGCACCCGAGCAGTGGAGTGTCGATCACTCAGGACGGACCGAGGCGCCTCAGCGACGCTCGGGGATCGCGATCGATATCTACGGCGCAGGCGCGACCTGTTACTACCTCCTGACCGGCCGCTCGCCGATCCCCGGCGCCCCCGACGTGTTCCTGCTCGAGTCGCTGCGGGTCCCGCGCGTGCTCCAGGCGGTCTTGCTCCGCGCGCTCGCGCCCCGAGCCGAGGAGCGCTTTGGGAGCGCGGCTGAGTTTCAGACCGCGCTCGCCTCGTCTCTGAATCCACCACCCACCCCCAAGACTCAAACGCCCAAGGCAGCGCTCGGTGCCCTCGTCGTGGCGATCTTGGCGGGCCTCGTGGGGGCCGTGTGGTTTGGCCAATCCGGCTTGGAGGCGCCTGACCCGGCCCCGACTCAGACGCAGTCTCCGTCCGCGTCGGCTGCCCTTGCGCGGGCGACCACAGCGACGCCCGCCCGCCCAACCCAGAGCGCGGGCGGGGGTA
>JAESQQ010000794.1 GCA_016765095.1 Planctomycetota bacterium
ATGTGTGTGTGTGTGTGCACGTATGTGTATGTGTATGTGTGCGTATTATGTTTGACCCTTTCTTATGGCAAGGTCGTTATCGTCGTCGTCGTCGTCGTCTTCTTCTTCTTCTTCTTCTTCTTCGTCAGCTTCGCTGTCGTCTCCGAAGGACATGTCGTCGAGGACCATCGTGCGACCCGCGATGTCACCTTCGTCTTCTTCGTCTTCTTCGTCGTCTTCTTCGTCGTCTTCTTCGTCGTCTTCTTCGTCGTCGGCGCTGCTGGCCGAGTCCTCTTCAGCGCTGTCGCCTCCGAAGTCCATGTCGTCGAGGACCATAGTGCGGCCGATGGCGGCTTCGTCTTCGTCTTCGTCAGCGTCAGCGCTGTCGCCTTCAAAGTCCATGTCGTCGAGGACCATCGTGCGACCGATGGCGGCTTCCTCGTCGTCTTCGTCTTCGTCTTCTTCGTCGTCGTCTTCGTCCTCGTCTTGATCAGCGCCCTCGAGAGGCGAATCGAAGTCAATTCCGTCGAGGATAGGTTTATCTTCGGCGGGAGGTCGGCCAGCACCGAGGTTAGGCGGCGGGGCAAAGGGGTCTGCGGCCGCTGCCTCCGGCGGAGTCGGAGGAGCCGTCGCGCTGGCTTCGGGCGCAGGTGGAGGCGCGGCCCCGAAGGGATCCGCGAAGGGATCCGCCCCAGGCGCTTGGGGAGGCGGCGCGGCCGGCGCGGCCCCAAAGGGATCCGCGAAGGGATCCGCCCCGGGCGCTGCGGGAGGCGGCGCGGGAGGTGCAGCCCCAAAAGGATCGGCGAAGGGATCCGCCCCGGGCGCCGCGGGAGGTGCTGCCCCAAAGGGATCGGCGAAGGGATCAGCTCCAGGCGCCCCAGGAACTGGCGCGGGAGGTGCTGCTCCAACAGGATCCGCGAAGGGATCAGCTCCAACTGGCGCGGGAGGTGCCGCTCCAACAGGATCCGCGAAGGGGTCCGCTCCAGGCGCAGCGGGAGGTGCTGCTCCGAAAGGATCGGCGAAGGGATCCGCCCCAGCCGTGGGGGGTGCTGCTCCAGAGGGATCCGCTCCGGGCGCCCCGGGAGCTGGCGCTGGGGGGGCTGCGGGAGGGGGCCCTGGAGGCCTTGAGCCAAAGGGGTCCGCGAAGGGATCTGCCGCGGGGGGATCTGTTGCGGGGGGTGACGGAGGCAGGCCCGCCGCAGGGGGCGCCCCTCCTCCCGAAGGATCCGCGAATGGATCAGCTCCGTCTGCCGTCGGAGCTATGAACCCTGGCTGATCGAAGACCATCGTCTGCTCAGGGGCGTCGGGGGGGAAGCCGACGACGCCGGAGTCCTTCCCGCTCGAGGCGGCTGGGACGGGTGGCTCGTCGAAGCTAGGTGGCTCGTCAAAGATGAACGTCCGGAGAGCGTCGGCGTCCTCCTCCTCGGGCACATCGGCGGCGGGCGGGTCGGGGACGGTCGGGGCAGCGTCGAAGTCCGGCGAATCGAATACGAAAGTTCGCAGGGCTACCGCGTCGTCCTCCTCGGGCGGGGGTCCCGCAGGGGCTGGAAGCGAGGAGGGGGGAGCCATCGGAGAAGCCGGCGGCGGCGCCGCTGCGGCCTCGCCTCCCATTCCGTCCTCGAAGTCGAAGTCGAGATCGAAGGGATCGACTTTCCCGGTCGTGGGGAAGCCCCCGACCCCGGGTGCCGTGGCCGCTGGGGGAGGAGGAGGAGGTGGGGAAGGAGGCTGAGCGCCACCCGAGGCCTGGCTGCCGAAGGGATCGCCACCGAAGGGATCCGCTGGGAACCCGCCTGCGGGGGGGGCCTGAGCCGCTGGGGGGGCCTGCGCCGCTGGAGATGGCGCAGCCACGACCTCGTTGAACAGGAGGACGCTCTTGCCGACCTTTAGTTGGTCACCGTCGGCGAGCCTGCACTCCTTGATTTTTTCACCGTTGACCTTCGTGCCGTAGCTGGCACCAAGGTCGATCACCCAGAATCCGTCCGAGCGACGCTCCAGCTTGCAATGCTGCCGCGATGCGCCCCGGTCTTCAACCAGGATGTCGACGCCATAACCGCGCCCGACGGTGTAATTCCGCTTGTCCCCGAGGGCGAAGACCTGTCCCTTGGCCTTCCCCGCGATGACCGTCAGGTCTGCCATCGTGCTCCGCCCGCCTCGGGCGACGCAACTATAGCCCACTCACCTCGTTAGTGCCATCCGAGTGGACTTGCCAAACTGACAGCGCCTCTGGGGCGAACAGCGAATCTGGCAGCGGGCCTTTCGCGAGGGAGCCGCGAGCCAAAGGAGTTAGCGATGTGTGGGCCTGGCCCCCGCATTGCGAAGCCGGGGGAAGCATCCATGCCGGCCTGGCGCTCCGCCAGAGACCCGTACCCAAACACTCCTGACACAGAGGTTTCCGTGGCTAAGCAACTCGCCTTCGACCAAGAGGCTCGCGATAAGCTCAAGGACGGGGTCACTAAGCTGGCCCGCGCAGTCAAGGTCACCCTTGGCCCCAAGGGTCGCAACGCAGTGATCGACAAGAGCTGGGGCGGCCCCCGCGTCACCAAGGACGGCGTCACCGTCGCTGAGGAGATTGAGCTCTCCGATCCCTTCGAGAACATTGGGGCGCAGCTGGTCAAAGTCGCCAGCTCCAAGACCTCCGACGACGCCGGTGATGGCACGACCACCGCGACCGTCCTCGCCGAGGCGATCTTCCTCGAAGGCTTGCGCGCCGTCAGCGCGGGCGCCGACCCAATGGCGCTCAGCCGCGGGATCCAGTCGACGGCCGCGAAGGTCGCAGACCACCTCGACGCTATGGCTGAGAAAGTCGAGACCCACGAGCAGCGCCTCCAAGTCGCGACCGTCGCAGCCAACCACGACGACGAGATCGGCCAGTTCATTGCCAACGCAATGCTGAAGGTCGGCGAGAACGGCGTGATCACGGTTGAGGAGGGCAAGAGCCTTGAGACCGAGGTCGACGTCGTCGAAGGCATGAAGTTCGACCGCGGCTACCTCTCGCCGCACTTCGTGACGGACCCCGAGAGCATGGAGGCTGTGCTTGAGAACGCGCTGGTGTTCCTCTACGACCAGAAGCTCAGCTCGGTTCGGGCCCTGATCCCGCTCCTCGAGAAGATCGCGAAGGCCAAGCGCCCGCTCCTGATCATCTCGGAGGACGTCGACGGCGAAGCGCTGGCGACCCTCGTCGTCAACAAGCTCAAGGGGATCGTTGAAATCTGCGCCGTCAAGGCTCCAGGCTACGGCGACCGTCGCAAGGCGATGCTCGTGGATCTTGCGATCCTGACGGGCGGCCGAGTCCTCAGCAAGGACCTCGGGATCGATCTCGAGAAGGTGACGCTTGAGGACCTTGGCAGCGCGAAGCGCGTTCGCATCGACAAGGACAACACGCTCGTCCTAGAAGGCGCCGGCACGAGCGAGAAAATCAAAGCTCGCTGCGGCCAGATCAAGCGCGAGATCGAGGACAGCGACAGCGACTACGATCGCGAGAAGCTCCAGGAGCGTCTCGCGCGCCTCTCGGGCGGGATCGCCAAGATCAGCGTCGGTGCGGCCACCGAGACCGAGCTCAAGGAGCGCAAGATGCGCCTCGACGACGCTCTCTCGGCGACCCAGGCTGCGGTCGAGACCGGAATCCTCCCGGGCGGTGGAATCGCACTTCTTCGCTCGCGGGCCCAGGCCGACGCAGCTGCGGAAGCCCTCGCGGGCGACGAGCGCCTTGGCGGGCAGACCCTCTCGCGCGCCCTGAGCGCGCCTTTGATTCAGATCGCCGCCAACGCGGGGATCGAGGGTCAAGTCGTGATCAACAAGCTCCTCAAGGACGACAGCTTCACCTCGGGCTATGACGCGCTCCGTGAGGAGTACTGCGACATGATCGAGCGTGGCGTGATCGACCCAGCCAAGGTCACCAAGAGCGCTCTCCTCAACGCGGCTTCGGTCTCAGCCTTGCTGCTGACCACGAGCTGCGCGATCGCCGACATTCCCGAGGAGGACGCGGGCGACGACCACATGGGCCACGGCCACTAACCGGGCCCTGGGCCCTGTTACCTGGGCCCGCTACCTGGGCCCGCTACCTGGGGCTCGCTACCTGGGGCTCGTTACCTGGGCCCGCAAGGGTCGGCCTAGCCTGACCCATACCTCACAAGACAGACACTCACAAGAAAACACACTGGCGCTGAACGCGCCCCGAACAGAAACACCAGGAGAGATCTCATGGCCGTGCGCCCACTCGACGATCGCGTTCTGATCAAGCCCCTCGAGGCCGCCGAGACCACTGCGGGCGGCATCGTCCTCCCCGACTCGGCCAAAGAGAAGTCGCAACGCGGCGAAGTCGTCGCCGTCGGCGGCGGCAAGCTGCTCGACACCGGGGAGCGCGCTCCGCTCTCGGTCAAGTCGGGTGACACCGTGATCTTCGGCAAGTACGCCGGGACCGAGATCAAGGTCGAGGGTGTCGATCACCAGATCATGCGCGAGCACGAGATCCTCGCCATCTTGGAGGGCTAGAATGGCTAAGCAACTCGTTTTCGACGACGAAGCGCGTCGCAAGATCAAGACGGGTGTTGGCAAGCTCGCGCGGGCCGTCAAGGTCACGCTCGGGCCAACTGGCCGCCACGTGATCATCAACAAGAGCTTCGGTGGTCCGACGGTCACCAAGGACGGTGTCACGGTCAGCAAGGAGATCGAGCTCGAGGATCCGTTCGAGAACATGGGCGCCCGGATGGTGAACGAGGTCGCGAGCAAGACCTCCGACGTCGCCGGCGACGGCACGACGACCGCCACGGTCTTGGCCGAAGCGATCTTCAGCGAGGGCCTCAAGGCCCTGGCCGCAGGCGCGAACCCAATGCAGCTCAAGAAGGGCATTGACGCCGCCGTCAAGGTCACCGTCGCGAGCATTCTGGAGCAGAGCCGCGAAGTCAGCGATCACGCTCAGATCGCCCAGGTCGGCGCGATCTCTGCCAACCAAGACCACGCGATCGGCGAGCTCCTCGCCGACGCCATGGACAAGGCTGGCAAGGACGGTGTGATCACCGTCGAAGAAGCCCAAGGGATCGAGACCAGCCTGGAGGTCGTCGACGGAATGCAGTTCGATAAGGGCTACGTTTCGCCTTACTTCGTCAACCAGCCCGAGACGATGCTGGCCGAGCTCGAGGACGCCTACGTCCTCCTCCACGAGAAGAAGATCGCGAGTCTCCGCGAGCTGATTCCGCTCCTGGACAAGGTCGCCAACTCAGGGAAGGCGCTCCTCGTCGTCGCTGAGGACATTGAGGGTGAGGCCCTCGCCGCGCTCGTGATCAACCGCTTGCGGGGCGTCCTGAAGGTCGCCGCGGTCAAGGCGCCTGGCTTCGGAGAGCGCCGCAAGGCGATGCTCGCCGACATGGCCGTCCTCCTGGGCGGTGCGGTGGTCAGCGAGGACACAGGCACGACGCTCGAGAACGTCACGATGGAGATGCTCGGCTCAGCCAAGCGAATCACCATCGACAAGGACTCGACCACGATCGTGGGCGGGGCCGGCGAGTCGGCGGCGATCCAGCAGCGTTGCGAGCAGATCAAGGCCCAGATCGCCTCTTCGACCTCCGACTACGATCGCGAGAAGCTCGAGGAGCGCCTCGCCAAGCTCTCAGGCGGCGTCGCCGTCGTGAAGGTTGGCGCGGCGACGGAGAGCGAGATGAAGGAGAAGAAGGCCCGCGTCGAGGACGCTCTCCACGCGACCCGCGCAGCTGTCGAAGAGGGCATTGTCCCCGGCGGCGGCGTGGCATTGATCCGAGCGATTGGGAGCGTGTCCGAGTGCGAGGCCAGCCTTGAAGGCGACCTCCGACTGGGAGCCTCGATCATTCGTCGGGCCCTTGAGTATCCCCTCCGTCAGATCAGCGAGAACGCGGGTCAAAACGGCGGCGTCGTTCTGGCCGAAGTCCTTGAGCGCAAGGGCAGCGAGGGCTACGACGCCCTCAACGGCTGCTACGTGGACATGTTCGAAGCAGGCATCGTGGATCCGACCAAGGTCACCCGCGCTGCTCTCCAGAACGCGGCGAGCGTGGCGAGCCTGATGCTCACGACGGAGACCCTGATCACCGACCTCAAGGACGAGAAGAAGGTGGTCGAAGGCGCGGTCTTCTAGGGAGTTCTCGCAGGGGGCGCCGAGCCGGCGCCCCGATCGAGCCCCACCCGGCCGACCGATTTTCGGTTAGCCCGACGTAGACCGGCCGGGGGCTTCCCTTCGGCCGGCCGTCGCGTACGCGGCGAGCGGGTCTTGATCTGCGAGCGAAGACATGGCGACTACAGTGAGCAAGCGCGACTACTACGAGGTTCTCGGGGTCCCCAAGGACGCCACCGGGACCCAGATCAAGAAGGCCTATCGCAAGTTGGCCCTCAAGCATCACCCGGATCAAAACCCGGGCGACGGCGAGGCTGAGGCCCGCTTCAAGGAGGCGTCGGAGGCCTACGCTGCGCTCTCCGACGACGAGAAGCGCGAGCGCTACGACAGCTACGGACACGCGGGACTCGAGGGCGCTGGCGGGCCCGACATGGAGTCGGTCTTTGAGTCCTTCGGGTTCGGAGGCGGCTTGTTCGAGGGCCTGTTCGGCGGTGGACGACGCCGACGAAGTGGGTCGCGGGGGGGCGCCAGCCTCCAAATGGAGTTCGAAGTCGACTTCATGGACGCGGTCAAGGGCGCGAGCAAGAGCGCGACCTTCGACCGCCAGGAGCCCTGCCTAGAGTGCCACGGCTCAGGCGCGGAGAAGGGGAGCAAGCCAGTCAGCTGTGACACCTGTGGCGGGCGAGGTGCGGTCCTCCAGTCGACGGGCTTCTTCCAGATCCAGACCAGCTGCCCGAGTTGCCAAGGCAAGGGGACGGTGATCAAGGCTCTCTGCAACCCCTGCCATGGTGAGGGGCGCGTTCCCCGCAAGCGGGAGGTCTCGGTCGACATCCCGGCGGGCATTGAGGACGGCATGCGCCTCCGCCTCGCCGGCGAGGGGGAGCCCGGCAGCTCCGGTGCACCCGCCGGCGATCTGTTCCTCGTGGTCCGGGTCAAGGAACACGAGTTCTTCCAGCGCCAAGACGATCACGTGCTGCTCGAGGTTCCGATCAGCTTCACGCAAGCAGCGCTGGGGGCCTCGATCGAGGTTCCCACGATCCATGGGCGGGACTCGCTCAAGATCAAGTCAGGGACCCAATCGGGGAGCTTGTTCTCGATCAAGGGTCAGGGGATCCCCAACGTCCGTTCGGGACGAAATGGAGACCAGATCGTGCGCGTCGCGGTCGAGGTGCCCAAGAAACTGACCAAGCGCCAGGAGGAGCTGCTCCGTGAATACGCCGAGACCGAAGAGGTCAACGTCACACCGGAGCGCAAGTCCTTCTTCGACAAAATCAAGAGCTACTTCGAGGGTTAGAGCATGAGCGACGAGCAAACGCAGGCCACCGAGGACCCCGCCACGGACGACTCCGCCAACGAAGAGAGCGAGACCGCGGCGAAGACCACCAAGACCGAGGCCCCCGCGGAGCCGCCGAGCCCAGAGGAGCAGATCAAAGAGCTCTTCGAGCGGCTCCAGCGAGTCTCGGCGGACTACCAGAACTATCAAAAGCGCGTCCAGCGTGACAAGGCGAAGTGGAGCCAAGACTCGGTTCGCGGCCTGCTCAGCTCGCTCCTGCCCGTCCTCGACAACCTAGACTCGGCCATCGCGGCCTTCGACGGCGAGGTCAAGGACCCCGACGCCCTCAAGCAGGGCGTGGTCATGATCCGCGAGGGCTTCACCCGCCAGCTGAGCAGCTTCAAGCTCGTTCGAATCCAAGTTGAGCCGGGGACCCTGTTCGATCCTGACGACCACGAAGCGATCATGGTCCAGCCCGACGAGGACGCCGAGCGTCGCGAGGTCCTGTTCCAAGCCCGCGCCGGCTACCGCCTCGGCGACACCGTGTTGCGGCCCGCCCAGGTCGGCGTGCGCCAGCCCCCGAGCTGATCCCTGCCACTGGCTGGCTAGCCGACTCGGGCCGACAGATGGTCCAATCGCCCCCATGTGGCTAGACGACTACGAGCTCGCCGACCCCCCTCGGGGGGTGAGCCCCGCTCTTCAACTCCAAATCCTGTTTCGCAGCGGCAACCAGGCCTTCGCCTGGGCGTGGGTCTTCGGCTGGCTCTTCGTGATCTGGCTCTTGGCCCTCCTCGGCGGGCTGAACTTCGCAGACGAGCTCCGCTTCGCGACCTCGAAGCCCGAGGAAGTCAGCGGGCGAATCAAGGCCTCGGCGGGCACCAGCGTGGAGGTCAATGAACGACCGGTCGTCGCGTTCGAGTTCACCTTCACAGACGGCAGCGGAGTCAAACGCGAGGCAACCAGCTACTCGCAGCAGTCCGAGATGCCGGCAGGCCGCACGGTCAGCGTCGAGTATCTCGCGAGCGACCCCGACACGGCGCGCATCGTCGGAATGCGGCTGGCGACCTTCCCGGTCTGGATCGTGCTGCTGATGGGCGCGTTCCCATGCGTCGGAGTCCTCTTGATCATGAGAGGCCTTCGGCGTGGCCTCGAGAACCGCCGGCTCTTGCGGAGCGGTCGCCTCGCGCTAGGTAAGCTCCTCAGCCGGGAGGCGACGAACGTCTCGATCAACGAACAACCTGTCATGGAGCTGACCTTCGCGTTCGTGGATCACGAGGGGCGGAGCCAACGGCTGAGGCACAAGACTCACTTGATCGACGCCCTCGTGGACGACGACGAGGAGCGCTTGCTCTACGACCCGCAGGATCCCACCCGAGCGGTGCTCCTAGACGACCTTCCGGGCGACGGTTCCGTGAACCCCGCGGGCGAGTTCGTCTGCCTGGGGGGACCGCTGGTCGGGCTCAAAATGCCGATTCTGACGCTCGTGGTCCACGGAGCGATCTTCCTCGCGCTCTGCGCCTAAACGGGAGTTCACGATCATGAGCGGTCACGTGGAACGTTTGTTGCCAGCATAAGAGCGGGTCGACAGTGACCCCTCCCAATCGTGCGCTCCCGTTTACTAGTTCCTAAGAGGACGTGTTGGACTCGGAGGAGCCCTGCTACGCAGCTAACTAAGACCCGTTCTCGACACCCAACTCTTCCTAGTAAAGCGGAGCACGATTCTGAGCGAGGTCGCCGTCCTAGCGGAGGGGAGTCGTGAGACGACCCCCGTGGGCGACCTCTCAGAATCGTGGCCTCCGGTTTAGGCGCTCTCCTCGGCCTCGCTCAGAATCCTCAGGACCGCCGCCGCGATTTCGTTCAGGTTCTGCGTGTCGCGCTCGGCGCTGGCCTGGGTCTTGAGGACCGAGAGGCAGAGAGAGCGTCCTCGCGAGGAGAAGCGAACCGCCTTCATCGTCGCGCCCGAGCGGCGGCTGCTTCGCTCGATTCGCTCCTGGCCACGGACCAAGAGCGCCGCTTCGGCCGCGATCCGCTGCGCCGCGCGGCCCTCCTGATTCCCTGCCATCACGATTCCGTCTTCGGTCGAGACGACGGCCAGATCGAGGCGTTGGCGGAGCGCTCGGATCCGCAGCAGGTTGCGGAGGCTGAATTGGGGATCCGTGCGCGGATCCATGCGGCGTTCGGTCATGGCGTCTCCCTGGCTCCTCCCTATCGGCGCTCCGGCGCGCTGTCTGGAGGGGGGAGTGGGCTCGAAGCCTGGGCTCAGGCCTTGGGCTCGGGCTCGGTCGGCTCGGGCTCGGTCGGCTCAGGCTCGGTCGGCTCAGGCTCGGTCGGCTCGCTGTCCTGGGCGGAGGTCTCCGCGCTCCCGCTCTCCGCAGCCTCGCCCTGAGCGTCGTCCGACCCGTCGCCCTCTCCAGGAACCTCCTCCCGAGCCTCCCGCTCCTTGCGGAGGTCGTCTAGCAACGCGCTCATGTCGACCGATTGTTCAGCGCCGGTGTCACGAATGAACTCGAGGCGCGGGGTCGCGCGCGTCTCAAGGTTGTGGGCGACGTAGCGCTGAATGAATCCGCGGGCGTCGTCGAGGCAGTGCATCACGCGAGAGATCTCGCCTTCGGTGTCTGCGAGGACCGAGACATGGACCCTGCAGTGGCGATAGTCCCCGCTCAGATCGCAGCGCACGATCGTGACGAACCCCATCCGCGGGTCATTGAGCTCGCGCTGGATCGCAGTTGCGATCAGGAACTTGACCTTCTTGGCCACCCGCTCGACTCGTATCGACATTGCTTCTCCTCTCTGGTGAGTACCGCCGCACACCGGAAGAGCCCCGCCAAAGGCGAGGCTCTCGGGACCCTGAGGTCAGCGAACGAGGTAGCAGCTAGCCTACCTAGCAGCTAGCCTACCTAGCAGCTAGCCTACCTAGCAGCTAGCCTACCTAGTGCTGCCCATCACAAGTTGCGGTGCACCCCATTGCTTTCGTAGGGGAGGGGTTTACCCCCTCCCGC